>NZ_DINY01000051.1:0-7909 GCF_002426075.1 Empedobacter sp. UBA5528
TTGGTTTTGTCATAGAAATCAGTATGACAACAAAAAATCGTAAAACTTATAACGTTTAACCTAAAACATAAAACACAAAAAAATGACTTTTCAAGAACAAATAAAACAAGGTATTCCTTCTGTTTTGCCTCAAAAAAAAGACAGAGATCCTAACGTAAGTCACGCACCAAAACGTAAAGAAATATTATCGGAAGACGAAAAAAAGTTAGCATTGAAAAATGCATTGCGTTATTTCGAGCCAAAAGATCATGCTGAATTAATTCCAGAATTTAAACAAGAATTGGAAAATTTTGGACGTATTTACATGTATCGTTTGATGCCTGATTATAAAATTTTCGCTCGACCAATTACAGATTACCCAGGAAATTCAGAACAAGCAAAAGCAATTCAGTTAATGATTCAAAATAACTTGGATCACGCAGTTGCACAACATCCTGAAGAGTTGATTACTTACGGAGGAAATGGCGCAGTTTTCCAGAACTGGGCGCAATATTTATTAACAATGAAATATTTGTCTGAAATGACAGACGAACAAACATTGGTGATGTATTCTGGTCATCCGATGGGTTTATTTCCTTCTCACAAAAACGCTCCACGTGTTGTTGTAACGAATGGAATGGTAATTCCGAATTATTCGAAACCAGATGATTGGGAAAAAATGAATGCTTTAGGCGTTTCTCAATACGGACAAATGACAGCTGGAAGTTATATGTACATTGGTCCGCAAGGAATTGTACATGGAACTACTATCACAGTTTTAAACGGATCTCGTAAAATAGATGATAACGGAACAGCAGGAAAATTATTTGTTACGGCTGGTTTAGGCGGAATGTCAGGTGCGCAACCAAAAGCGGGAAATATAGCAGGTGTTGTTTCTGTTACTGCCGAAGTGAATCCTGCTGCGACATACAAACGTCATGAACAAGGTTGGGTGGACGAAGTAATTACAGATTTAGATAAATTGGTTGCTCGTGTTCGCGAAGCCAAAGAAAATAAAGAAGTTGTTTCCATTGCTTATGATGGAAATGTAGTGGATGTTTGGGAAAAATTTGATCAAGAAAATGTTTACGTTGACTTAGGATCAGATCAAACCTCTTTGCATAATCCATGGGCTGGCGGTTATTATCCTGTTGGATTATCATTTGATGAAGCCAACGATATGATGGCAAACAATCCTGAATTATTCAAAGAAAAAGTTCAAGAATCGCTGCGTCGTCATGCAGATTCTGTAAATAAACACACAGCAAAAGGAACGTATTTCTTCGATTATGGAAATGCCTTTTTATTAGAAGCTTCTCGAGCTGGTGCAGATGTAATGGCAGAAAACGAAATTGATTTCAAATATCCATCTTATGTACAAGATATTATGGGACCAATGTGTTTCGATTTTGGATTTGGACCTTTCCGTTGGGTTTGTACTTCAGGAAAACCAGAAGATTTACAAACAACAGATGAAATTGCTTGTCAAGTTTTAGAAGAAATCATGCAACATTCTCCAAAGGAAATTCAGCAACAAATGCAAGATAATATCACATGGATAAAAGGTGCACAAGAAAACAAATTAGTTGTAGGTTCGCAAGCTCGTATTTTATATGCAGATGCAGAAGGACGAATTAAAATTGCGAAAGCGTTTAACGATGCAATTGCGAAAGGTGAAATCGGACCAGTTGTTTTAGGTCGTGATCATCATGATGTTTCTGGAACAGATTCTCCATTCCGCGAAACTTCTAATATTTACGATGGTTCAAAATTCACAGCAGATATGGCGATTCACAATGTTATTGGAGATAGTTTCCGTGGCGCAACTTGGGTTTCTATTCACAACGGTGGCGGCGTTGGTTGGGGAGAAGTTATTAACGGTGGATTCGGAATGTTATTAGATGGATCTTCCGATGCTGAAAATCGTTTAAAATCAATGTTACATTGGGATGTGAACAACGGAATTGCTCGTAGATCTTGGGCAAGAAACGAAGAAGCTATTTTTGCTATAAAACGTGCAATGGAAGATGAACCTTTGTTAAAGGTTACATTACCAAATATAGTGGATGAAGAATTATTGTAAATAATATATCAAATTAAAAAAGCATCTCAATTGAGATGCTTTTTTAATTATTATTTCTCTACTTCATTATTTTGACTCATCTGATTAATTTTATCAATTTTCTCTTGAAGTTCTTTTGGAGTAAGTACTTTTTTAGGAATTAATTTAATAAAATCTGTAGACTTTTTCTCTTGACTAATCTCTTTCAAAAAATATCTTTTTTCCATCTTTCCACCACCCTCTTCAACTTTTTTAAACTTCTTAAATAATTCTACTACAACAAAGTTTTTGAACTGAAAATAATAAGGGCTTACCGTAATTCCATTCATTTTTGCTAACCAGATTTCGTAGTAAAACTCATCATTTTCGAAGATAAATTTCTTAGCTTGTAAACCTAAAATTTCTTTCATTTCCTTTGTAGGTTTCAAACCTTCTATCTTAATAGAATCCACCACATACGTATCACCATATTCAGCAAACTCATATGATTTATTATGTTCAAAATCGTTTAGTAACCAATTTGGTTCTGGATAAATTCGAACCGCATCATTCTGAGAGTTCTTTACTTTCTCTATTAATTTGACAAAAGAATAATTTTTAGAAGCTAACACTTCAAACTCATAAGATTCATTAAACGCGTTTACTATTTCTGGCAAAAAGTCTTTTGGTGTATTTTTCTTCATTTCATCATTGAAAATTGTTTCTTGGTGGATATCATACAAAAAACGATACGTATTTTCTTGTCCAAATAAATAAAAACTAATTCCAAAAAGAATGATGAATAAATGTTTTCTCATATTACTATTAATTTCCAAACAATTATATAAATAATAAGTATTTAACTCTTATAACAAAATCACAACTATGTATTAAAGTTTTAAATATAAATTTAACATTCAATCAATAATAAAAATTTACAAAACATTATTAATCTATGTTAATTAATACGTTACCAACTTCTTAACCTACATCAATATAATCAACTATTTAGCTTCGTAAATTTGTATAACAAAAATAAAAACATATAAAAAAATCATTATGAATACAAAAAATATAGAAATAGTTATCGCTCCAAGAGAACCTCACTTCGTTGGAGATGGGTTTAGAGTTCACAATTTTATTCCAAGTGGTTATCATTTAGATATGAGAAGAATGGATCCATTTATTATGTTAGATTACAATTCAAAATTTCATTTTCCAGCAACAGACAAACCAAAAGGTGTTGGTGTGCATCCACACCGTGGTTTCGAAACGGTTACTATTGCTTATCAAGGAAGCGTTTCTCATCATGATAGTTCTGGTGGAGGAGGAACAATTCATCAAGGAGATGTACAATGGATGACAGCAGCTTCTGGTGTTTTACACAAAGAATATCATGCAGAAGAATTTTATAAACAAGGTGGAATTTTTCAAATGGTTCAATTATGGGTAAACCTTCCTGCAAAGGATAAAATGAGCACTCCAAAATATCAGGCGATCGAACATAAAGATATTCCTACTGTAGAAGTTGAAAATGGTTTTATCGAAGTTATTGCTGGGGAATACAACCAAACAAAAGGTGCTGCATCTACCTTTTCTCCTGTTAATATGCTGAATGCAAAATTGAATGAAGGCGGAAAAGCGAATTTTAGTTTTCCTGCAAATTACAATACCGTTTTATTGGTTATTGAAGGTGAGGTGAAAGTAAATGAACAAGAAATTGTTCCAACAGATCATTTATTATTATTTACTAACGAAGGAGAAGATTTTACAATCGAAGCAACTGAAAATAGCATTGTACTAATTTTGAGTGGAGAACCTCTAAATGAACCAATCGCTTCTTATGGTCCTTTTGTGATGAATACACAAGAGCAAATTCGCGAAGCTTTTGAGGATTTTAATAACGGAAAATTTGGTACTTTAGAAGATTAATAAACAACTTCAAAAATAAAACTGATGGAAATTAAACAAATTGATGATAAAAAAAATGGAGCTTTTGTCGTTTTAGATGGCGATAAAAAAGCTGGAGAAATGACATATGTTTGGGCTGGTGATGATAAAATTATTATCGATCATACAGAAGTTGACGAAGCTTATGGCGGACAAGGTTTAGGAAAAAAAGCTTTATTAGCCTTGGTTGAATGGACAAGAAATAATAATATAAAAGTAATTCCTTTATGTCCTTTCGCAAAAGCGCAGTTTGATAAAAATCCAGAAATTAAAGACGTTTTATCATAAAGTTTTCTCTTAAAAATACAAAAGGAACTCGAATCGAGTTCCTTTTGTATTTCTTAATATCCCACTGCTTTGTCATCTCCTCTTGGATCTGCACCAGCTTGATATGTTCCGTTAGTGTTGACCAAAATTCCTTCCACACGCCCGTAAGGTTTACGTTCTTTCAATGTATAACCTTTTTGTTTTAACGATTCACGAACGTTTTCTGAAATTGCATTTGGCTCATAATCGATTTGGTCTGGCAACCATTGATGATGAAATCTTGGTGCTGCAACAGCTTCTTGCATCGTCATTCCGAAATCAACAACATTCAAGATGGCTTGAAAAACTGACGTTATAATTGTAGAGCCACCTGGCGTTCCCACAACCATAAACAATTTACCATCTTTCTCTAAAATAGAAGGCGTCATCGAACTTAACATTCTTTTCGAAGGTTCAATCGCATTAGCTTTTCCTCCAACTAAACCATATAAATTTGGTGTACCTGGTTTTACAGAAAAATCATCCATTTCATCATTCAACAAAAATCCTGCACCTTCTACTACAACCAAAGATCCATAGGAATTATTCAAAGTAGTCGTTACAGAAGCCGCATTTCCATCTTTGTCAACAATTACATAATGCGTTGTTTCCATTGACTCTTTACCAATTATTTCTCCCGCTTTAATTGCTGAACTTGGTGTTGCTTTATCAAACGAAAAATCTTTCATTCGATTTACATTATAACTTTTATCCAACAATTGTTTTTGCGGAACTTTTATAAAATCTGGATCACCTAAATGCTCTGCGCGATCAGCATAAACGCGACGCTCTGCTTCTACCATCACTTGAATTGTAGAATCTGCTTGAAATCCCCATTTGTTGATTGGATAATCTTCGATTGATTGAAATAACGAAACCAATGCAATTCCTCCACTTGAAGGCGGCGGCATCGAAATTACTTTAAGACCTTTATAATTTCCCGAAACTGGCGTTCTCCAAACCGATTGATATTGTTTTAAATCTTCGTGCGAAATAATTCCGTTTCCGCGTTTCATTTCTTTCACTATTAAATCAGCCGTTTTTCCTTCATAAAAACCAGCACGACCTTTTTGTTGAATTAATTTTAATGTATTTGCTAATTCTTTTTGAACCAACAAATCTCCTTCTTTCCAAGATGATTTAGACGTTAAAGCATTCGTTTTTGAATTATATTTTACAAAATCATTATGCTTATTTGTCAGTTCGCTCGCTTGTTGTTTTGTTATTTTAAATCCTTTTTGAGCTAAACTAATAGCCGGCTGAACTAATTCTTTCCAATTTAATTTCCCATATTTTTCGTGCGCTTTCACCATTCCATCTACAGTTCCAGGTACTCCTGCAGCAAATTGTCCATACAAACTAAGATCAGTAATTGCATTGCCATTTTTGTCCCAATACATATCTTCACTTGCTTTTAAAGGTGCTTTTTCACGATAATCTAACGCATCTGTTTTTCCTTTTGCATCACGATAAACCAAAAATCCACCGCCACCAATATTTCCTGCATTTGGATAAACAACCGCCAACGCAAACTGAACTGCAATAGCAGCATCAATCGCATTTCCACCTTTTTTCAGAATTTCAACTCCAACTTTTGAAGCTTCGGGATGAGCTGTTACAACAGCTCCATTTTTGTAAGATTCTTGCGCATTCAACTGAATAATCGCGAAGAATGAAACTATAATAAATGATATTTTTTTCATAAAATCGATTTAAACAAAATACCAAACCTTCATCAATTACGACAAAGATTTGGTAAAACATATAAACTATTTAAATTATAAACTTAATGATAAACGAGCGAAAGCAAAACGTCCTCCAGTTCCGAATTGTTGTCCAGTACGTGAATACACGAAATATCCTGCTCCTCTATTTCCTCCAATTTTCGTTTCATCAGGATAGATATCAAACAAATTATTTGCACCAATTGTTAACGAAATATTTTTGTTGAAAGCATAACCAAAACTCAAATCTGTTACAACTTTTCCGCTAAATGTTTGCGAATCTGCCACCGTATTTGTCGCTGCATCAACTTCTCCAAAATACACGTTTCTTAAGTAAACATTCCATTTATCCAATGAATAATTCAAGGATAAATTAATTTTTGTACGAGGTATAGCCGATTCTAAATAAATACGACTTGAACGATCAAAATAAGTAGACTCTTTTCCTTTCAATAAATCGGAAGCATGTACATCGCCTACAACATTTGTCTTGCTAAAAGTCGCCGATAAATCTCCACGTAATTTTCCTGCTCCCAAACGATCTTGATACGTCAAAACAACATCTATTCCTTTCGTTTCGGTATCAATTGCATTTGCGAAGAAACGAGCCGAAGTTGCATTTGCTTGTTGCAATAATTCGTAAATCTCTTTGTCTTGAGCTGATGCATTTGCTGCATTACTTCCTGTGAAAGATCCTGTGTAAATGATTCGGTCATCAATTCTAATGAAATATCCGTCAACACTCAATTTGAATTTTCCCCAATTTGCCGTAGCTCCAGCCGAAACTGATTTCGATTTTTCTTCGTTCAATTGTGGAATTCCTAATAATTTTGCAGCACGACTATCATTTGTAAAAGTTCCTGAATTAGAAATTGCTCCATCTAAGAATAAACTTGATGTTGCACTAAAATATAATTGATGTAAAGATGGCGCTCTAAATCCTGTACTTGCTGCGGCTCTCAACACATAGTTTCCTAATTTGTATCGAGTCGAAATTTTTCCATTTAATGTTGAACCAAAATCTGAATAATCTTCATAACGTAACGCAGCAGCCACTAAGAAATCTTTCGTAAAATTAAATTCAGTATCTAAATACGCCGCAACAGAATGACGATTTGCATTGACTTCATTCGCTGGTAAAAATCCTGGAAAAGCTTGCGCTCCACCTGCTAAAGCAGTACCATTTACAGCGAATAATGTATTGATATTTCCATTAAAATCTTGTACATAAATTGGCTTTCCATTTCCGTCTACACCAATTTGACGAACTTTACCATAATTCGCATAAGATGACTCTTCACCTCCTACAATTTGATAATTTTCATAACGAAATTCTGCACCAAAAGCGACATTAATTCCAGCTAAAACATCATCAAAAAAACGCGTAAAATCTAGGTTGGTTGTATTCTGCGTAAAACGATATCCACCAGCTTCAAAAGATGTTGGTGAAGATTCTTTCATCGATGCGTTAACTGTATTTTTTACTCCAAAATCGATGGTATTATTTCCGTATGTGTTCGAAAAATCAACTTTCCAACCGTTAATTTCACTACGAATTCCCGCTGCTAAAGAGCGATCGTAATTATTGGTTTGAATCAATGGTAAAAATCCATTTGGATAAATTGACGCAACAGTTTGATGCAACTGAGCAGGCTGACGACGAAAGGCTGCTGATTCTCCTAAACGATAATTTAATCCTCCAAATGCATAAATTTCGGTTTTATCTGAAACTGGGAAAAGTGAATTAATAAAAATCGCACCNNGAATTGATAAAAATCGCTCCTCCTTCATTTTTTGATTGTCCAATACGCGAAACATAATCAGCACGCGTTTCTCCACGGCGGGCTAATTCCTCCTCTGTAATATCTTTTCCAGTTGGATTTGGATATAAATCTGGTCGATTATAATC
>NZ_DINY01000051.1:7914-100474 GCF_002426075.1 Empedobacter sp. UBA5528
GAAAAAATTGTTCCTGTAAATTCTTTTTGACGATTGAATGGTTGACGCTTGTCGTAAGAACCTGCAACATTTACAAATCCTCCTTTTTCTCCAACTTTTACACCATAATTCACATTCGCTTGAAAAGTTTCGCCATCAAAATTATCTTCTGCATTTTTCGAAAGATTTCCTCCATACGAAATTGACGCGCGTAGTTTATCTGTCGAATCTTCCAAGACAATATTAATCACACCTGCAATCGCATCAGAACCATATTGAGCCGCGGCTCCATCTCGAAGAATTTCAATTCGTTTAATTGCAGAAGTTGGTATTGCATTCAAATCTGTACCGACAGAACCTTTACCAAACGAACCATTAATATTAACCAATGATGTTGTATGACGACGTTTTCCATTAATCAAAACTAATACTTGATCTGGTCCTAAACCGCGCAAAGAAGCAGGATCTATATGATCTGTTCCGTCAGAAATAACTTGCGTATTCGAGCTAAAAGATGGTGCTACATAATTTAAGATTTGATTTAACGAAACTTGTCCTACATCTTTTGTAACCTCTTTAATATCTATCACATCAACTGGTGTTGAAGAATCTAATTGTGTACGTCCGACTGCGCGCGAACCAATTAAAACAACTTCGCTAAGATCAGTATCCGAATTGATTGATTGTAAAAAGAAATCTAAAGAAACTTCATTTTCATCAAGCACATTAATTGTTTGCGTCGTTGTTGGCTCACCTATTTTTGAAACAATAATTTCATACTTCCCTGGTTCTAACGTTAGTTGATATAAACCATCTGCATCTGTTGTTGTCGTTATATTCGTTCCTTTTACATTAACCGTTGCTTGATCGATTGGTCCATTTACATCTTCAACCGTACCTGTAACTTTGGTTTGAGCAAATAAAAATGTTCCACCAAAAAGAGCAGTGAGAAAAAATATTTTTTTGAGTGAGTATAATTTCTTGTTCATATTTACAATTTTAAAGTCTAGCAAATTTATAGACTTTATAGAATATAAAACAAGTCGTTTTTAAATAAAATAAAAGAAAACTTTAAATTAATGTTAAACAAAAATTCTATTCTAAAAATAAAACTAATAATAGAATATAATTCTATATAATAAGTAGAGTATTGATTTTTATTAAATAAAATTTCATAAAAAAAGGAGCTCAAATTGAGCTCCTTTTTAAAATATTTGTTGAGAATTGATTATTTCAATTTCTTTTTAACCTCTACAGTTTCGTAAGCTTCGATAATATCACCTACTTGAATATCGTTGAAGTTTTTGATATTAAGACCACATTCGTAACCTTTACTAACTTCTTTCACGTCATCTTTGAAACGTTTCAATGAAGCTAATTCACCATCGTGGATCACAACTCCGTCTCGAATGATACGAATACTAGAGTTTCTGTAAACTTTACCGTCTAAGACCATACATCCAGCAATAGTACCAACTTTCGTTACTTTGAATGTTTCACGAACTTCAATATTACCTGTTACTTGCTCTTTCAACTCTGGAGATAACATACCTTCCATCGCTTCTTTAATCTCTTCGATCGCAGCATAGATAATTGAGTAAGTTCTAATTTCAACTTCTTCTTTTTCTGCAATATCACGAGCAGATCCACCAGGACGAACATTAAATCCGATAATAATCGCATCTGAAGCAGAAGCTAATAATACGTCAGATTCTGTAATTTGTCCAACTCCTTTGTGTAAGATGTTAACAATAATTTCTTCTGTCGAAAGTTTTTGTAAAGAGTCTGTTAATGCTTCTACAGAACCATCCACGTCCCCTTTCAAGATAATATTCAACTCTTTGAAATCTCCTAAAGCGATACGACGTCCAATCTCATCAAGTGTGATGTGTTTTTGTGTACGAATAGTTTGCTCACGTTGTAATTGATCTCTACGAGTTGCAATTTGTTTCGCTTCGCGTTCGTCTTCGTAAACTTTGAACTTATCACCTGCAGTTGGCGCGCCTGCTAATCCTAATATTGTAACTGGTGTTGATGGTCCAGCAACTTTGATATTGTTACCACGCTCATCTAACATTGCACGAACTTTACCATGATGAGATCCTGCTAATACATAATCTCCGATGTGTAATGTACCTGTTTGTACAATAATTGTCGAAACATATCCGCGTCCTTTGTCTAATGCAGCTTCTACAACTGTACCAGATGCTTTACGTTTTGGATTCGCTTTAAGGTCTAATACCTCAGCTTCTAATAATACTTTTTCTAATAAATCTTCTACTCCTAAACCAGATTTAGCCGAGATTTCTTGAGATTGGTAAGTCCCACCCCAGTCTTCAACTAATAAGTTCATTTGAGCTAATTGCTCTTTTACTTTTTCTGGATTAGCTGCTGGTTTATCAACCTTATTGATAGCGAATACCATTGGTACTCCAGCTGCTTGAGCGTGAGAAATTGCTTCACGTGTTTGTGGCATGATTTGGTCATCGGCCGCAATTACAATAATTGCAATATCCGTTACTTGAGCACCACGAGCACGCATCGCTGTAAAGGCCTCGTGACCTGGTGTATCTAAGAACGCTACACGCTTACCACTTGGCAATGTTACGTTATACGCACCAATGTGTTGTGTAATACCTCCAGACTCACCAGCAATTACGTTTGCTTTACGAATATAATCTAATAAAGATGTTTTACCATGGTCAACGTGTCCCATTACAGTTACAATTGGCGCACGAGTTACTAAATCTTCTTCGTTATCGATTTCTTCTTCTTCAGTTGAGATTTCTTCTTCAGCATTAGCAAATACTGCTTCGAATCCGAAATCATCTGCAACTAATTGAATTGTATCCGCTTCAAGACGTTGGTTCATGGTAACCATGATTCCCAATGACATACATGCAGAGATAACTTCTGTAACAGAAACATCCATTAACGAAGCTAATTCGTTAACCGTTACAAATTCTGTTACATGTAAAGTTTTGTCCATGTCTATTGCTTCTTGCTCTTGCTCAGCAAACTCACGACGTTCTTTACGTTTGTCTCTTCTGTGTTTAGCCCCTTTAGATCCTTTTCCTTTGTTAGTAAGTTTATCTAAAGTGTCTTTAATTTGTTTTTTAACATCTTCGTCAGAAAGTTCTACTTGAGGAACTCTTGGTCCACGGTTGTTTCCACCTCTAAAGTTTCCACCACCTTGACGATTACCACCTTGTCCACCTGGGCGATTACCTCCTTGTCCTTGACCTCCTTGACGGTTGTTATTATTTCCTCCTCCGTGGTNNCCTCCTCCGTGGTTGTTATTACCACCTTGGCGGTTATTATTATTTCCTCCTCCGTGGTTGTTGTTACCACCTTGACGATTGTTATTGTTTCCTCCGTTTTCTCCAGCTTTTGCTACATCTTCTGGTTTAACGTTTTTCTGGATACGTTTGCGCTTTTTCTTGTCAGCAGCGTTATTAGCACCTTTTTGATTCCCTTTTTTATCGTCAGTTTTTTTCTTATCAAATTTAGATAAGTCAATCTTTGCACCTGTAAAATTAGGTCCATCTAATTTTGTGTAGACAGTTTCAATTTTTTGAGGTTCAACTGCTGCTACTTCTTCAATTTCTTCTTTCTTCACTTCAGGCTTCGCTTCCGTTTTTATTTCAGGCTTTTTAACCTCTTCCACCTTTTTAGGTTCTTCTTTCTTCACCTCTTTTTTAACTTCCGCCTTAGGTGCTTCCGCCTTTTTAGGTTCTGCTTGCTCTTTTTTAGGAGCTGGAGAATCTTGCTTTTTAGGTTTACCTGTATTATTTATTTTATCAAGATCAATAACTTTTATCACTTTCGGTCCTTTCGGTTCCTCTTTTGATTCAGTTTTAGGTTCAGCTTTTGGTGCTTCCTCTTTCTTGATTTCTTCTTTCTTCACCTCTTCTTTTACCGCAGTTTTTTCTACTTTGGCTTTAGGTTTCAAAGCATCTAAGTCTATTTTTCCAACAGTCTTTGGTCCTTCCAATTCAACTTTCGTCGTTTCAATGATTTCAGGTTTCTTTTCTACTGGTTTTTCAGTTGCAGCTTTTGCTTCTGCTTCTTTTTTCTCAGCGGCTTTGATATCTGAAATTTTGTTAATGACTACTTCACCGGAAGCTTGCTTTTGTTTAGCATCAGATCGGAACTCATTAACTAAAATATCGTAAGTTGGCACATCGATTTTAGAGTTCGGATTTTTCTCTACAGTTTTACCTTTCCCTTCTAAAAAGTCAACAGCTCTATCTATTGATATATTTAATTCTTTTAATACTTTACTTAATCTTATTGTTTCCGACATATGAAGCTAATCTCTTATTTTAATGTTTGCAAATGTATGAATTGTTTATGACTTGAGTATGAATTAATCTTCAAACTCTTCTTTTAAGACACGGATAACGTCTAAGATTGTCTCTTCTTCTAAATCCGTACGCTTGATTAAGTCATCAACATCTTGTTCTAAAATACTTTTGGCAGTATCTAGCCCGATAGCACTGAATGCTTCGATTACCCATGCATCGATTTCATCTGAGAATTCTGATAATTCTACGTCTTCGTCTTGGGCGCCTTCTCTGAAAATATCAATTTCCATTCCAACTAATTTAGAAGCTAAACGAACATTGTAACCTCCTTTACCAATTGCTTTCGAAACTTCGTCTGCATTTACGTAAACTAAGGCTTTGTTTTCTTCTTCATTAATTTCGATATTCGAAATTTTAGCTGGGCTTAAAGCGCGTTGAATAAACAAACTCATGTTGTTTGTGTAGTTGATTACATCGATATTCTCGTTACGTAATTCGCGTACAATTGAATGGATACGAGATCCTTTCATTCCAACACAAGCTCCTACTGGATCGATACGATCGTCGTAAGATTCTACTGCTACTTTTGCTTTATCTCCAGGGATACGAACTACATTTTTGATTGTAATTAATCCGTCTAAAATCTCTGGAATTTCTTGTTCAAATAATTTCTCTAAAAATTTTGGTGATGTTCTAGATAAAATAATTTGAGGTTTTGCTCCTCTCAATTTTACGTCATCTACAACAGCACGTAATGTATCTCCTTTTCTGAAAAAATCTGATGGTATTTGATTTTCTTTTGGTAAAATCATTTCGTTTTGTTCGTCATCCATTATAATCACTTGTTTGTGACGTACATAATGGATTTCTCCCGTAACTACTTCTCCGATTAAACCTTTAAATTTTTCGTATAAATTAGAATTATCATGCTCCATTACTTTAGACACCAATGTTTGGCGTAAAGTTAAAATTGCACGACGACCTAATGCTTCGATCGGAATTTTTTCCGATACTTCTTCACCTACTTCAAAATCTGGCTCAATTTTACGTGCTTCAGATAATTCGATATCTGTTGCGTCGTCTTCTGAAAAACCGTCTTCTACAACGATACGGTTGTGCCAAATCTCTAAGTCTCCTTTATCAGGATTTACAATAATATCAAAGTTATCATCTGTACCATATTTCTTTTTCAAAACACTTTTCAGGGTATCTTCTAAGATTGCCATAAGCGTAATACGGTCGATGTTCTTATCGTCTTTAAAATCTCCAAAAGATTCAATTAATGCAAGATTGTCCATTAAACTTTAATTTTTTTAAAAGGTGACTTTTATAATCGCTTTATTGATGTCAGCGTAATTTATTTTTTCTTTATGTTCTACTGTAATTTTTCCTTTTCCAACAGGTTTTGGTTCGCGCGCTTCCCAAAAAATTGTAACACCTTCTTCATCGGCTTCTACAATTTCGCCTTCCATCACTTTGTCGCTTAATGTAGCTTCTAAAGTTCTTCCTACATTTTTGACAAATTGGCGTGGCATGGTTAGGTTACTTCCTACACCAGGAGAGGAAACCTCTAATGCAAAATCACATTCTTCTCTATCAAGATTGTGCTCTACATATCGGCTTATTCTTACAATTTCTTCGACTGAAAGACCTTCGTCTCCATCTGCTAAAATTACAATTTTATCATCTGGAGTGATTTTCCAATCGATAAGAAACAATGACGGATTTTCCGCTATTGCTTCGTCTATCAGCTGTTTTACTTTATTTGAATCCATATACAACGAAAAAGAGAGCTATAACCAGCCCTCCTCCATTTATTCCTTTAAATTCTTTGCAAATATACGTCATTTTTTTTTATTGACCTAATTTCAACCATTTAATCTGATTAATTCATCAGTTGATATACAAATATTCCGATAAAGATTAACGTTAATATAATGTCGTAACCTGTTGTTAAAATAAATCCTACAAAAGATCCGAAAGCAGATTTTAATGCAACTTTAGGCGAAGCCGCAGTAAAAACCAATTCGCCTAATAATGCTCCCAGAAAAGGACCTACGATAAACCCGATTGGTGGAAAAAATAATCCGATGATTAATCCTACAATAGATCCCCAAATCCCGTATTTGGTTCCACCTAATTTCTTGGTCATGTAAGCTGGTAATAAATAATCTAAAAGCGCACCTAATAACACAAAAAGTCCTGCAATAATTATCGTTCCCCAATTGTAACTACAATCACTACTGAATTTAAAAACCAATAATCCGACCAATGCCAAAGGTGCTCCTGGTAAAGCTGGCAAAACAGTTCCGACCAAACCAACAACCAATAAAATTCCACTAATAAGATTTAGTATACTATCGTTATCCAATATTTTAGTATTTTTAAAACTGTAACTTTGCACAAACAAATCTATTTAAACTCAATTAACAGCTTATGCAAGATAAATCTTTTTATGAAGAATTTTCTGATGGTGTAAAATTTTTTTTCAATCAATATTTCAAAATTGATTTATCCGAAAATCTTTTTACCTTTTTAGAAATTGTTACTTGGATAGCTATTCTTTTTGTGATAGATTTTGTGCTAAGAGTTATTATTCTTCCGCTTCTAAAAAAATTAAAGAATTTCACCGAAAACGATTGGTTGAAGTTTTTGTACAAAAACAAAGTCTTTCTTTCAGCTATTCATCTTGTTCCAATCAGTTTTGCATTAAGCATGAATGTTATTTTGTTCAAGAATGAAGGAAATATTTTTCATGTTGTTCAACGCATTACACAACTTATTTCATTAATCGTTTTTACGCAACTTATTTTCCGAGTTATCAATACAATTATTGATGTGTACAACGAAGAAAATAGTTATACAACAGTTGGAGTGCGAACTTTTGGGCAAATGTTGAAGTTTATTATCACATTTTTTGCGATTATTTCTGGAATAATGATTTTGTTTACGGTTGATAAAAATACAATTATTACCGTTCTCGGAGCTTTAACCGCAGCTGTTTTATTGATTTTTCGTGATGCAATTTTCGGATTTGTTTCTGGTTTGCAAATCTCCTATTCTAAAATTGTAAAAGTTGGCGATTGGATTACCGTTTCCAAAGGCGATATTGAAGGAATAGTAAAAGAAATTAACATCAATTTGGTGAAAATTGAGAAGTTTGATAAATCTATTGCAACGGTTCCTACTGTAGATTTGGTATCGTCTCAGGTAACCAATCATATGGCGATGTTGGCAACTGGAACACGTCAAATAAAACGTTCTGTTTCGTTTAATGTAAATTCGTTTCAGTTTTGTAACGAAGAAATGTTAAATCGTTTCGAAAATATTACTTTAATTCATCATTATATTCAACAAAAACGTCACGAAATCTCTATCTATAATCAAAACATTGAAAATTCTGATTTAGATATTAATGGTAAAAACTTAACCAATATTGGTGTTTTTAGAATTTATGTTGAACATTATTTAAAAAGTTTAAAAACAGTTTCGCAAAATGATCCAATTATCGTAAAACAATTACCTGTTTCGCCGCTTGGAATGCCGTTAGAAATTGGTTGTTTTACAACTTCGGCAAGCAATTTGGAATTTGAAAGAATTCAGTCCGATATTTTCGATCATTTGTTAACAGCTTGTCGTAAATTTGACTTAGAAATTATGCAAAGCATTTCGCTTTCTGATATAAAAAAATTATAATATAAAATCATGACTAAATTAAGTGTTAATATAAATAAAATTGCCACAATTCGTAATGCGCGTGGTGGAAATACGCCAAATCTTGTAGAAGCGGCAATCAAAATTCAGGAATTCGGAGGGCAAGGAATTACGATTCATCCACGTCCAGACGAACGTCATATTCGTTACCAAGATGTGTACGATTTGAAACCTGTTGTAACAACTGAATTTAATATTGAAGGAAAACCGATTGATAGTTTTATGGAATTGGTTTTAAACTCAAAACCAGAACAAGTTACCTTGGTTCCTGATGCAGAAGATGCGATTACATCAAATGCTGGTTGGGATACAATCAAACATTTTGATTATTTAACTGATGTAATTAAAACCTTTAAAGACGCTGGAATCAGAACATCTATTTTCTTAGATCCAAATCCTGCTTTAATTGAAAGTGCTGCAAAAACTGGTGCAGATCGAATCGAATTGTACACAGAAGAATTTGCAACGCAATATGGTTTAGGAAATCTTGAAGCAATCAATCCATATAAAGAAACAGCTAAATTGGCAATCAAAAACGGCTTGGCTGTAAATGCTGGACACGATTTGAGTTTAGATAATATTGAATATTTTATTCGTGAAATTCCAACAATTGCAGAAGTTTCTATTGGTCATGCATTAATTTCTGAAGCTCTATATTTAGGTTTAGAAAATACAATACAAGCGTATTTACGTAAAATTGAATTAGCAAATTTGTAAAAAATGGCAGAAATCTTACATAGTAAAATTGTTGGTTCTGGTGAAAAACATTTATTGGTTTTTCATGGATTATTCGGGCAATTGGATAATTGGAGCACATTAGGAAAACATTTTGGTGAATATTTTACGACACATTTGATTGATTTGCGCAATCATGGACGTAGCTTTCATAGCGAAGATTCTTCTTTGGAAGCGATGACGCAAGATATCGTGAATTATATGGATGCAAATTCTATTGAAAAAGCACATTTGTTGGGACATTCGCTTGGCGGAAGAATTGTGATTGATTTTGCGATGATTCATCAAAATAGATTAGATCATTTGATTGTTGTGGATATGGCACCAAAAGCGTATCAACCTCATCATAATGCGATTTTCAAAGCGTTGAAATCTGTTAATTTTGATCAAGTTGAAACTCGAAAAGATGTAGAAACGACTTTGGAACAATATATTCCTGAAATTGGTGTGCGACAATTTTTGTTGAAAAACGTTTACCACGCCGATAATGGAAAATATGCTTTTCGATTCAATTTAGATGTTTTAGATAAATTTTACCAAGAAATGGTTGGTTCTGAATTGTTAAAAGGCAAATTTGATGGTCCAACTTTATTTTTGGGTGGTGCAAATTCAAATTACATTATGCCAGAAGATGAAATGATTATCAAGGAACGTTTTCCAAATGCGGAAATCAAGAAAATTGCAAATGCAGGACATTGGTTACATGCCGAAAATCCGAAAGATTTTACAGCAGAAGTTTTAGATTTCTTGTTGAATAAATAAAAACAAAAAAGCGAAATTCTAAATTTGAATTGCGCTTTTTTTTATTAAATTACATCATTATTCAATTAAACTGATTATGAATGTCTAAAGCTAAATTTTTAATAATTTTTCTATTATTTTGGAATATTACTTATTCCCAATCTATTGATGATTCTTTTTCGCAGACAAAAATGCAAAAGGATTTAAAGATTTTTAAAGATATAAGGATTAAAGCTAATTCAG
The DNA here is from genome assembly GCF_002426075.1 of Empedobacter sp. UBA5528. Taxonomy (NCBI): domain Bacteria; kingdom Pseudomonadati; phylum Bacteroidota; class Flavobacteriia; order Flavobacteriales; family Weeksellaceae; genus Empedobacter; species Empedobacter sp. UBA5528. The sequence goes on from NZ_DINY01000051.1 coordinate 17,634, forward strand.
GTTTATACAAATACAGAACAAAATCAGAAATTGACAGCATTTATAATTGGGCAGAAAAAGAAATTAGTAAATCTTCTACTTATCGAGATTTTTACAATATCATTTGTACATTAACTGACTATGAAGGTAGTTTGCACAATGACACTGAATTATCTAAAAATAATTTAAAAATATTAAAAACAGAATTATCTGGATATTTTCCTTTTCCTTTAAAAAAGATAGATAACAAATGGATTATCAACTTCGTAAACAATGCTATTTCATTGGGTTCTGAGATAATTTCTATCAATAATGAAAAAATTGAACATGTTGAGAAAAATTTATTCAAATACTACACAACAGATGGTTATAATACAACTGGAAAAAATATTGGTTTAAGCACTCATTTTTCTAAATTTTATAGATTAAATTATGGCCTAAAGAATAATTTTATTGTTGAATACAAATTACCTTTTTCCAATCAAATTTTAAAAAATACAATAGAAAGTATTGGTTATGCTGATTATTATAAAAATTTTAGAAACCGATTTTCAAAACCCTATGATCAATTTTATTATGCTAATTTGAAAGAAAATGAAAAGTATTCCTTTAAGATAATAGATGCTTCGACTGCTATTTTAACAATTCATACATTTTCTATGGGTGATGAAAAATCAGAAGAACATAAAATTTATAACGAGTTTCTAAATAACACATTTGCTGAAATTAAAAATAAAACCATTACAAATCTTATTCTTGATGTACGAAACAATGGAGGAGGAACAGATCCTAATGATATTTTAACTTACTCTTATTTAACTTCTCGAAATTTTCAAGAAAATAAACAAGCTTGGATTAGCTTTAAAAAAATTCCATTTTTAAAATATTATAATTTAAACGCTCCAAAATTTATACGTCCTTTATTTGTAGGAAAATATAATAAAGAATTACAGGTAATTTTTCCAGAGAATAGAAATGATGCATTCTATGAAAACGAAAAGAGCAATGATCATAAAATTTGGTCTCCAAATTCAAATGCCTTTCAAGGAAAAATATACTTACTCATTAGTCCTGCTGTTGCTTCTGCTGGAAGTTTATTTGCTTCTATGGTAGCAGGAAACTCAAATTGTATAGTTATTGGAGAAGAGTCGATGGGTGGATATTATGGTCATAATGGTCATACGCCTTTTGAATATAAATTACCTTATTCAAAAATAATCACATCTTTTTCTATCGTTAATTTAGAACAAGATGTTCCTAAAAAAGATAAACAAAAATACGGAAGAGGAATTATTCCTGATTATCAAATTTCTCAGACCTTAGATGATTTCTTAAATCAAAGAGATACACAATTAAATTTCACGATTGATTTGATAAAAAAATAAAGATTTTTGAGATTCTTCATTTCGCTAACGCTACATTCAGAATGACATTTTCTTGATTGATATTTTAGAAGAATCTAATTTTTAAAAACAAATTGTCAAGATTTAAAACCTTGACAAGGTGTTTTAACTCAATTTATTTTCTCTCAACAACGACCAATAAATCATAGTTGAATCTCGACTCAATTCAGTGAAATTTAGTTTTGTTAAAAGTTTCGTTGAACCAATATTTTCTATCAAACAACAAGCGGTTACTTCTTCCAAAGTTTCTTTTGTAAATGCCCAATTTATCAATTCCGCAGCTGCTTCAACGGCAAAACCTTGTTTTCTTTCTGCTTCGATAATTCCATAACCAATATCACAACTTCTTCCAACAAAATTATAACCTTTAAAACCAATGTCACCAATTATTTCTCGTGTTGATTTCTTGATAATCATCCACGATTCGAAACCTGTTGGTGCGTCAACTTTAGACAAGTTCACAATAATTCGAGGCAATGTTTCAATTACATCTGCATCAGGCCAACCTTTTCCTTTAACTAAATTTAATTGCTCTAATTCGGTATAATTATTTTGTAATATATTTTCGCAAATGGAAATCGTGAACGGCATCAAAATTAATCGTTCGCTACACAATTCCGTTACTTGTAAACTTTCTAAATGCATAATTGATGAAATTTTATAACTTCAAAATGTATCAACTCATCTTTCATTAATTTTTGAGAAGAATAAATCAACAATTCAATGTTTTTGAATGTAAATCTTACCAAATAATCTCTTCCCTGAAATTTTGATGAAATTACTTTTCCTTCGAATTTTCCATTTTCTGAAATTGTAATTTCTTCTGGATAAATCACAATTTTAGACGAATCAATTCCTAAATCTTGCGAATCATCCAACACATTTACATAACCAAAAAGTTTGGCCACATAAGCTGTTGCAGGAGAATTTCGCACATTCTCGACCTCATCATACTGAATCATTTTTCCGTTTTGCAAAACTAAAATTTTATCCGAAGTATAAAAAGCATCATTCAAATCATGCGTTGTAAAAATCACTGTAATTTGATGCGCTTTACACCAATCCATAATTTTTTCTCGAATGGTTAATTTTAATATTTGATCTAAATTAGAAAAAGGTTCATCCAACAACAAAATTTCGGGTTGTTGTGCCAAAGCTCGTGCAATAGACACACGCTGTCGCTGACCACCACTCAACTTATTCGGAAAAATATGTTTATACTCTAACATTTCAACAACCGTTAACGCTTCGTCAATTTGTTGTTGTTTAAGCTCTAAATCAAAATTACTTAAAAATTTCCCGACATTCTCACCAACCGTTACAAAATCTAACAAATCATAATCTTGCGCTACGTATTTCATCATCTTATGACCTGGAATCAAGTTATAAGCAGGTCCGCGTAATTTTTTGGTATGATAGTAAATTTCTCCTTCTTTAAAATCCAACAATCCATAAATCAATTTCAGTAAAGTTGATTTTCCACTTCCACTTTCTCCGATAATACTTACCACTTCGCCTTTGTTAACTGCAAAATTGATGTTATCGAGTACTTTTTCTTCGAAATCTGGATAATTATAACTGAGTTGTTTTACGTTTAGCACGATTGAATAATTTTTCTTATGTTTGGCTAAGGTATTAGATTTATTCAATATGAAATAATTGTTTAATTATTTCATTTATTGATATAAATCAATATCAACTATTAATTTATATTATAGTTTTGTAAAAGAAAAAATTAAAAAAAGCAATATGAAAAAATTATTCTTAGGATTGGCTGTTGTTTCTGCTGTTGCATTAACTTCTTGTGGAGGAAAAACTGAAACTAAAGCTGCAACTGAAGCTCAAGAAGGAGCAACATCAACTGAAGGAGCTGCAGAATATGCTGTTGATACAACTGCATCTGTTGTAAATTGGAAAGGTGGAAAAACTTTTGACGATATTAACAAACCAGAAGAAGGTCACTACGGAGTTGTAAAATTAAAAGAAGGTTCTGTAAAAGTACACGACGGAGTTTTAGAATCAGGAAAATTTGTTGCTGATTTTGCTTCTTTCGAATCTAAAGATTTAGATGCTGATGCAGAAAGCAAAGGAAAATTAGACGGACACTTAAAATCTGCTGATTTCTTAGACGTTGAAAAATTCCCAACTGCAACTTTCGAAATTACAGGAGTTAAAGCTTTAGAAGGTGGAGATTACAATTCAGAAATTTCTGGAAACTTAGATTTCCGCGGAGTTCCTAAAAATGTTACTTTCAAAGCTAATGTAACTGTTGATGCGAATGGTGTTACAATCAAATCTGAAGAATTTGGAATTAACCGTAAAGATTTCGGAATTGTTTTCACAGGTGGTGGAGGATCTATTGTAAAAGACGAAGTTTTATTACAAGTAGATTTATCAGCTAAACCAGTTGCTGCAACTGAAGAAGCTGCAAAATAATCGAATTGAATATTCATAAAATAATAGAAGCCATTTATCTTAGATAGATGGCTTTTTTGGTTTAGAGGCGAAAAAATATAATTTCTCTCATTTTTTTTGTGATAATTAATTGAACTTAATTATATTCGTACTCATAATTAATAACATACATTAACAAAACAATGAAAACAATTAAGTTCTTCCATCCGGATGAAACATTTAATTATAATATTGAAAAATCGTTATGCAAAGTCGTTTTTCAAGGAAATAAAAAATGTTTGTTGGTCGAAATACATTCGACTGATGACTTAGAACACGTAGAAGGCGATTCGTTACAAAACGATTTTCCTCAACTTTCTTTATTTATTGATGATTTTCCTTTGGATGTAGAATCTGTAGAGGAATTAAACGGTAAAAAAGTTTCTATTCCTTACGGTTTTGCCGAGGAAGAAGACGAAGAAGGTGAAACTGTGGAAGTATATTACACAACGTTGAATGTTTCGGAAGAAGATTACGAAACGGTAAACAACGAATTAACTTTTAGTGTAAATGACAAAGGAATTTTGACCTTGAATTGGAAAGGTGAAGTGCAAGATTTTGTAGAAGAATCTGAAAAAGATATTCCTTTCGAAATAGAATGTACATTTGAAGAATTCGAATTCTCAGAAGACGATTTTGAATAAAAAAATACAACAAAAACCTCTCAATTTTGAGAGGTTTTTTTAATCACTATAAATTATGAAAAAGTTCACTTTAACTCATCGATTATTACATTGGACAATCGGAATATCGATAATTATGCTTTTCTTAACTGGTTTTTTGAGAATGGAATGGATGAACAAGAAAAATCTTTCTGCTTTGATTACTAATGAAGTTTCAAAAGAAGGTTTAAACATTTCTGATGCTACTTTAAAAACAATTGGAAGAAGTTCTTTAGAACCAATGTGGCAATGGCACGAAATATTTGCTTATATCGCTTTGGCTCTTTTTGCTGTCCGAATTGTTTATATGCTGGTAAAGGGAATCCGATTTCCTAATCCTTTGAAAAGTCATTCAACATCTGAAAAATTTCAGGGAATAATTTATATGATTTTCTATTTGTTAATGCTAATTAATATTGTGACAGGATTTTATTTAATGTGGGGAAATGGAACTTACAAAGACCCTATGGAAGAAGTGCATAAAACTGCAATTTATTGGTTTCCTATCTTCTTTCTCATTCATCTCATAGGAGTTATTATCGATGAAGTCAATAAAAATTCTGGAATTGTTTCTAAAATGATAAATGGTAAAGATTAAAAATAAAAAAGACACTTTATAAAGTGTCCTTTTTATTTAAACATTTGATATATTTTATCTTTTTCGTAACCTTCGATAGTTACTTTTTGATCAGTACTATAAAATGTATATTCTCTACGATTATCCGTATCTATAATATAATTCGGAAAAGATTTATTTGGTCTTCTCATTCTTGCTTCTTTGAGATTTTTTCGATCCTTGTTAGAAATCAAAAAAGTCTTTTTATCAAGAATCAAAAAGTAATATTCTTTTTCTAAAGAATAATAGTTGCTTGAAGATTTTACAGCTAAGATTAATTTATTATCCTTTACTTGATAAGTTCATTCTACAAAGCCATAATTAGCATCACTCCTTAGTTTACCATTTTTATCAATCTCTCCAAAACAGCTAAGAAAAACAGACTTGTATTGGAATTGATTATTGTTAAACAATTTCAATTCAAAGTTGCTATTAAAACCTTCTAATTTAAAGATTAAAGGAGTGGTCAATACTAATTTATCTTGCGCTTTTGTATTAATTGCAAGTAAAAATAATAATCCAACCAATAGTTTATTCCACAAATTCATATAACTGATTAACAATTATATAAATTTAAAGAAAATTATTTTCCTTTCATAAAAATCCAAGCCAATAAACCCCAACCGATAATCATGAATAATCCTCCAAGTGGCGTAATTGGTCCTAAAAATTTAAGGTTTGCATTCCAATGTTCTGCGAATGACAACAAATAGATACTTACAGAAAAAACAAATGTTCCGGCAATTAAACACCAAGCTGCAGAACGTTCTAATCCGTTATTAAATTGAAAATACATTCCAACAGCTAACAAAACAATTGCGTGATACATTTGATAACGTACTCCGACTTCAAAACTTGCTAATTTTTCGGCTGGTAAAATTTTCTTGAACGCATGAGCTCCGAAAGCGCCTAATATAACCGCCGTCATTCCGTATAATGAAGCAATTGTCAACACAAGATTTTTCATAAATTATCTCTTTTTATTTTATTCAGATTTCTTTTTTCCAGCCACAAAATCTTTCAAATAATATGGCTCGAAATACGCAACATCTTCAAATGATTTTTGATTAAACTTTTCTTCCGCAACACGAATCATATCTTTTGCCGACGGAAAAGTTTGTATAAACGTAGCATCCAAATGCGCTAAAACTTCTTGACATTTTTCTGCTCCATCACCCACAAAAATAATTTTCTTTCCTTTCAATTCTTCAAAAGAAGTTTCGTCGATTACTTTCGCTTCAGTTTCTGTCAACTGATTTCCTTGCTTATCAAACAAAGCTGTATAGACTTCCATTCGTCTTGCATCAATCATCGGAATGATATAATCTGCCTCTTGATTTAATTGTGATTCCGCCAAAATTTGCAACGAATTAATTGCCATAAGTGGAATATCAGATCCATATGCAAAACCTTTGGCAGACGAAACGCCAATACGTAAACCTGTGTAAGAACCTGGGCCTTTTGAAACACAAACCGCCTCTATATCTTTCCAATTTATTTGCGCACCTTCCACGCACCAATCCACAAACTGATTCAGTTTTTCGCCATGTGCATAATTTTCATCACTTTCTTCAACCAAACATAGTTGAACGCCATCTTTAGCAATCGAAACCGAACAATTTTTTGTTGAAGTTTCTAAATTTAAGATTGTTGCCATGCTGCAAAGATACATCACGAAAGTTAGATGATTTATGTTTGATAAGATGATTTTCTTTCGGAAATGGAGAAAATAGTTAGCTTTAATCGATTTGTTTGACCAATTCTAATCTGTTCACAATAGAATTTTGTTCTAAAATAGTTCCTGGAGAAAGAACTGCATTTGCTCCAATTTTTGAATCGTCTCCTACCAAAGCTCCAAATTTCGTTACACCAGTTGAAATAATTTGATCGTTGACTTTTACAGAAATATTTTTATCAACACGTTCATTGTAATGATTCGCACAAATAGAACCAGCCTCAAAATTTACATTTTCACCAATTAAACTATTTCCAACAAAATTGAAATGTGCTATTGCAGATTTTTCAAAAAGAATTGCTTGTTTTACTTCTGATCCCGGACCAACAATAACCGAATTCGCAAGAAAAATTGGTCCACGTAAATACGCATGCGCTCCGATAAAACAATTTTCTGAAATAATAATTGTTCCTTTTAGTGTAACTCCTTTCTCTACAGTTGTAGATTTATGAATCGCAACATTACCTTCGATCCTATAATCATCAGATAGTTGCTGAATTTTATTCGTAAGAATTTCTTCTTAATTATCTACGATTTCCCAAGGTTGCTGATTTGCATTTTCTGGAAAGTGAGACAAAAAACTTTTTATGTAATCTTGAATATTTATCATTTTTAAATTTAAAAAATCTAGAAATAAATTATATCAAAAAAAGGTTATTAAAATAGTTAAACCTCTATTTCTCCTCCAACGTAATTGGAACGCCTGCATAGAAATCTAATATTTTTTGTTTGAAAATGTAGTTGTATTTCGCTTGTAACATTTGCGATTCTGCCACCATCATGTCATTACGCGAACGGTTAAAATCATATTGATTAATAACTCCAGCATTGTAAGATTTTTGCGCAAAATCGTATGAAATTTTCGCGTATTTTACCGCTTCTTTCGATGAATCGTATGACGCATAAGAACTATTTACTTCGAAATAAGCCGACTGAACGTTTTTCAACACATCTTGTTTCGATTGTAAAAGATCAACTTTTGCTAAATCCTCATTGATTAATGCTTTCTGAATATTAATTTTATAGGAATATTGATTCCAAATTGGAATACTCACACCAACTCCAAAAACGCCTGTTACATTATGTCCTAATTGCTCTAATAATGCATCTTGACGTAATCTTTTATTGAAATATTGTAGATAATTCGTTCCGAAATTGAAACTTCCTGTCACTTTTGGAAATAATGAAGTTCGCGCGATTTGAGTTTCTTTCGCAGCAACATCAATTTGCAATTCGGCATGTTTTACAGAAGGTTGATTTTGATAAGCCGTTTCCACCACATCATCTAAATTATACAATTGAGACGTTACATTATCTGGAATTTTGACATCAGTTACAGCAAAATTTCGGTAATCATTTAATTGCAACAACATCGCTAAATTGAACAATGCACGCTCTATTTCGATTTGTGCATTTACCACTTCACGTGTATTTGTCGCGACTTCAGATTCAGATTGAGCAACAACAGATTGAGCTACTGAACCAGCTTTGAATTTCTTTTGATTTTGATCCAATAATTGTTTCGAAATAGTTAGATTTCCTACTGCAACTTGTTTCAATTCTTTGTTCAATAAAACCGCCAAATAATAATTTGCAACTTGTAACGAAATATCATTTATCGTCATCGCAGTTTGTACTTTCGACGCTTCTAATTCCAAAGCAGCTTTGTCTTTATTCAATTGAACAACTCCACCATTGTAAATATTGATGCTAGATTGTACGCCAAATGAATGCGCAAATTGATAATATCCCTTTTCTATTGTTGGATTATAAGTTCCGATAGTAAAGTTAGTATCTACATAACCCGAAACCGTTGGCAACCAAGCATTGTAGGTTAATTCTAAATTTTTATTAAAAATTTCTTGGTTGATGGTATTCTGTTGAACAGTCAAATTATTTTTCGAAGCATATTCAATACATTTTTCAATTGTCCATCCTTCTTGGGCAAACGAAGGAAGAGAAGTAATAAATAGTAAAGTAAAAAATAATTGTTTCATAGACTATTCTTGTCAGAAAATTAAAGATATAAAATAAGTCGAATTTCTAACCAAAATGTTACGAAATTCGACTTAAAGTTTTTATTTGGTTAAAATCTTAACCTTTAATTTTTGAAGCAATTGCGAATTCTTCTGCAAAAGCAGCGATTCTTTCTGCAACTTCTTTTTCCTCTGTTGCTCTTTCGTAAGAACTAGACATTGAAATTAAAATTTGGTGAAAGAAACGTTTCATATCATCTTGTGTCATTTCTTTTGTCCACAAATCGATACGCAAAGCCTCTTTTGCTTTATCATCCCAAACAGAAAGTAACATTGCTTTTGTTTCTTCGTGACTAATTCCACCGTCTGGTGCATTCCAAGTCATTTTTTCTGGTACGTGATTTTCGTCCAATTCAATCTCTACCGTAATATTTGTTGTTCTCATAACTTCTAATTATTAGTTTATTTCACAAAATGGTAAACTTTACCATCAATTGTTTTTGTTGTATAATTTGTTGAATTATTACTTTCTAAAGCTGGCTTATATTTAGAATCTTTGAAGATTTTTTGACCATCCATATCATCTAACAAAGCTTTCAATTCTACCTTCGGATTCTCTTTCATGTATTGGCGAATAATTTGCAAACCAATCCAAGCCGCAATTCTTCCTGGAGAATCTTGTTCTATTTCATTATTAAATTTAGAAAATGGACTAACTGCTAAAAAGCGTTTATCCAAAGAAGCATCTGAACTGAATACATAATTTTGCTCCACAAAAAAGTTCCAAATTTGACCTTCGTTCTCAATACACCACTGAATTTGTTCTGGCGTGTAACCAACTTTATATTCGTCTGGTGTATCTGTTAACAATGCATCTTGCAAAATCAATTTCTTCCCTTCATAAATCATTTTATCAATAAATAATTGATTTCTTGGGCTAAATGTTACCACATCATTCGCAATCGCATCAACAGCTTGAGAAGGCAAACGATTAAGATCTAAATTTGTGCGTAAATAACGTTCTACGCCAATGCTATCATATAATTTATTCTTTGACCCCAAATACGCATCCATCGCAATAAACATCAAGCCAGATTGCTGACTAAACATCACAGGATAATCTATATTTTGCAAACCTGATGAATAGGTATAAACCGTCGGAATTTTATATTCTGGAAAATAAAATTGGTAACGTTGAAACATCGGAGTTAACGATTCATTTAAGTTTTTAAAATCTCCAAAAACCTTTCGAGATTGTCCATAAATACTCAACTCTTCTTTATTACGACGTTGACTTTCCCATACGTCATCCGCAGTTTTTGCATCAAAAAAGAAAGGATAATCTTTTCGTAAAGCCGCTAAAGGAATCGAATCGTTAAAAAAATCTTGGCTGATATCATGAATATTCAACTGAACATTTTGTTCTTTGACATCCACTTCCCACGATTTTTCTTTTTTGCACGCAGTAAATAAAATTAAACTCGCAAAAGCTAAGCCATATACAAATTTCATTGCTTGGTTATTTAGCTAACAAAAATAGTAAAATAATCTGTAGTATTTTCAACCCTAATTTTTTTCATAATCTGCTATCTTTGAAATAAATTATTAAACTATGCAAACTGAAAAAGTTGTAGAATATATTGTTTCTTGGTTGAAAGATTATTTGGAAACAGCGCACCAAAAAGGCTTTGTGATTGGAATTTCGGGCGGAATTGATTCGGCTGTAACCTCAACACTTTGTGCGATGACAGGCTCCCCTTTACTTAATTTGGAAATGCCAATTCATCAAGAAAAAAATCAAGCGGATAGAGCAAAACGTCATATTGAATGGTTAAAAAATAAATTTTCTTCGCCAATTGATTCAATAGAAGTTGATTTAACCTCAACTTTTGATGAAATGGTTTCGGCTTTACCAGAAACGGAAACGACAGATAAAGTGAATTTAGCGTTGGCCAATACGCGCTCTCGTTTGCGTATGACAACATTGTATTATTTTGCTGGTTTACACAATTATTTGGTTGCAGGAACAGGAAATAAAGTCGAAGATTTTGGTGTTGGTTTTTATACCAAATATGGTGATGGCGGTGTAGATCTTAGTCCAATTGCTGATTTGATGAAATCGGAAGTGTATAAAATTGCTGAGTTTTTAGGAGTTAATACAGATATTCAAAAAGCAAAACCAACAGATGGTTTGTTTGGTGATGATCGTTCGGATGAAGATCAATTAGGTGCAAATTACGATGAATTAGAATGGGCAATGAAAGCGAAAGAAGCTGGAAAAACTGCAAATGAATTTGAAGGTAGAGAAAAAGAAGTATTCGAGATTTATTCCAGATTAAATCGTATTAACCAACATAAAATGGTTCCAATTCCGATATGTGATATTCCTGAGGAGTTGATGAACTAAGCGGTAAGCACAATTAATTTTTTCAATATAAAAGCAAGCGAAAGGTTGCTTTTTTTTATTTTGATGTGATGTTGAAACGAGTTCAATATGACTTACGTATAAATGTCATTCTGAATAAAACGTTAGTAGAATGAAGAATCGAAGATTCCTCCTAACGTCGGAATGACATTTTCTTAGTTTACACTTGAATAAGTCAAAAAGATAAGAAAAACAAAAAACTCAGTAATACTACTGAGTTTTTTTATGTTGTAAATAATATGCTATTGCGATATATGCGAGGGAGATTCCGGATAAGTTTACCATTAAATCGACAAAATCAAAACTACGATGAAGTGATGTTAAAATACCTTGCAAAATTTCGATAAGAAAACTTACCAAAAACGGAATTATCATCAAGCGCAGAGTTGTTATTTTGTATGCGACAAATAACAAAATCGTCATCATCCCAAACATTCCACAATGTACAATTTTATCTAAATTATCAATCTCCAAAAAGATTTCTAATTCTTTGATTGTGCTTAATTTCGAGAAATTTTCTTGTGGAAGTAGCGTCAGATAAAACACCAACGCTACATATGCAAAGAATATTATTTTTTTTGTCTTATGCACCAATTAATTCTCCGTAAGCAGCTGCGTCTAATAAAGCATCTAATTGAGAAGCATCTTCAATTTTTACTTTGATAATCCACCCTTTTCCGTAAGGATCAGTGTTGATTAATTCTGGCTCACCTTCTAATTCAGTGTTAAATTCTACAACTTCACCGCTAATTGGCATAAATAAGTCAGAAACTGTTTTTACTGCTTCTACTGTTCCAAATACTTCTTCTTGACCTAAAGTTTCTCCTTCTGTTTCTACGTCAACATAAACAATATCTCCTAACTCTCCTTGTGCGAAAGCTGTAATACCGATTGTTGCTACATCTCCTTCTACAGAAATCCACTCGTGATCTTTACTGTACTTTAAATTGTTTGGAATGCTCATAATGTTTGTTTTATTGTTTTTTTAATTTCCGAATGTAAAGGTAGCACTAAATCCGGCACGAATTTGAGAAATTGGAAAAGCTGTTGAAATTTTATATTTACTCATCATCTGATCCCAATAGAATCTCAAGTTCAAATTCTTACTTACGTTATAATCTGCCGTTATCTTAAACGTCATAATTCGCTGTCCACCTGTAATTTGCGAATCTCCATAAATACTTGTTGGTACGTTTGGATTTTGTACGTCATCAAAGTTATAAATTACTTTTCGAATTGTTGTTTGATTATCTCTTAATGAGAAATCTCCACGAATATTTAAGTCACCTTTGATTGTTTTCTGATTTCCTTGGTAACGAATCTTCATTTTGAAATCTTTGAAAATATACCCAAATCCAATAATATATTCAGATCCATAATCTTCTGTATACGTATAATTTGTTGTACTTAATGATAATAAACGATCTCTGTTATATTGTGCACGTAATTGCATACTGTTACGGAATGTTAAATCCACTCCCAATAATGGTGAAAATGATTCGATCATCGTAACCGCTCCATATAAATTCTGTGTATAGAAGTTTCCGTTTTCATCTTTACCAGTCACTTGTCCACCACCCATAATTCCTGTATCTAACATAAAGTTTGGATTGGACTGAATACCAGTTGTTGTATATGTCGAATTATATGAACTCGAAACCTCAACATTATCAAAATATTTATTAATAATTGGAACAGATTTCAATCCTGTGTACGTTACGCGCCAATTCGGAACTGGAATAGAACGATTGTACCCTAACTTAGACGAACCTGCATCTTTTCCTTGGACTGCCGCTAAAAAGGCTGGTAAAAGTACATCAGAACTTCTTGCATTAAATCCTTCATAATAACCCAATCCATCAACATTTCCACTACCTCTTTTCTGTGCTAAACGTCCAGAAATAGTTTTAGTATTTGTTAGGAATTGCTCAAAAATTGCATCTCCATCTTTGAAAGCTGTTTTGATATTAACAGTTGAAATATTAAGATTTGCTAATTCATCGATGTAAAGATTTTCGACTGCTAAATTAAATCCTGAATGATAAATACGACGATCTTTTGTGCGTTTTGCATTCAAATCAATTCGTAAATCTGGAATAGGCTCAATTAAAGCAGTTCCATTAAAATCAGAACCTTTTGTAATTTGATACGCATCTGTCATCAATTCATCACCAACAATCAATCCTCTTTCGACTAATTGTCGTTTGATATCGAATTGCGTTCCATAAACAAAACCTAAAGTTGGTCCATTTTTACCATCAACACCAAAGAAACCTGGCTCATACAATAATCCTGGAATTACAGCTCCATTTGTCTGATTATACGTAAAATTAGCACGCTTTAGTGATGATAAAACCATCCAACCATAATCTTTTGCTGTAAATTTATGTTTGAATTTATAAGCTGATTTCTTATTTGTACGACGTTTTTTAGCAAATAAATTTGTATAAACTGTATTCAACGAATCTATTTCTGCTCGACGTCCTTTTAAGATCGAATCGTAACGTTTATATCCTTTAAATTCTGGATAAAATTTTGCAAAATCTAAATCTCCCATCAAGTTGATCGAATTCGAGTTTTGAGCTGTACCNNTCAAAATTTCTGTAAGCTGTAGAAGTTGCAATCCAGTTATAATTCGAAGTAAATCCAGCTTCAACATTCATCCAATTTAAATATGGGAAGAATTTTAAAGGTAATTTATAATTCACCTGAAATTGTTGATCATACTGAACTGGACGTCCAATTGTGAACATATTTTGCCAAATCATATCTTGATCTGCACGCTGGAAAGTTGTTCCATCATTCAATGTCATTGTCGAAGATGTTAAATCTAAACGCAACGATTTTGTCAAATCAAAACCTAAATTATATTGCCAATTGAACAAGAAATTGTTACTATATGTCGGACGAATTAAACTCGATGAGCTTCCTCCACCTAAATATTGACTGATATCTCGATATTGTCTTTCACTGTAGGTACGCGCAATCTCTGTACGGAAAGAGAAACGTGTTGGCAAAGGATTCACATTAAATTCACGAATAAATTGTAAATATTTTCCTGATTCCTCTTTTGGTTGAACCGCACGCCATTTTTTGAAAGGCTCGTACGATTTTCCTCTAAATCCGTAATTATAATTAATCGACGCTCTTAATTGTTGGTTGATGTTATATTGCGTGTAAATATCACGGTAATAATTATCCGAATACATCATCGAAACTGAAAAGTTAGATGGATCATAGAAACGAACAGGGTTGTTGTTATTTGTTGATCTAACTTTTCGAATATTATTAAAAGCAAAACTTTTGAACTGCGTATAAGTACGAACAACTTTTTCTAATTCAGCTTTATTAGGCGCTTCATCAAAAATAATATCATTGTCTAATGGATTATATTTTGGATCGACAAAACTTTCCTGAATTGTAAAATCGAACGGAATTTCCATTCCCCATTTCTTTGGTAAGAATTTGTCTAATTTTACTTGTGCATTCAACGCATATTGTAATGATTCGTCCTGATTACGATTTGCAGGACCTTGATCTATCGCACCAAAACCTACAGAACTTGTGCTTCCAGAAACTTGTACATTCGCAAAATCACCTAAATTGAACTGCACATTTGCTGAAGCTGCATAACCACCTTGGTTATCAATTTCGCTTAAACGAAGTTCATTTACCCAAAGTAAAACTTCTTTATCAGACGGTCCAGAAGTGTTACGAACCCCAATCATAATTGAAGAGACATTACCCAATGTTGGACGACCTTTTACATAAACCGTTTTGTTTGGATTCTCTTGATCAAAAGCAAAATTGAAACGTTGCAATGTACTGAAACCATCAGCATCCCTTTGTTTTTTAGCATCTGTAAACAAATCTGTATTCAGATCGATAAAGTTTTCATCTGGCCAAACTGTGCTTTCTGTTGCAGAACTTTGTGGCGTATATTTCAACGGCATTTCATATTCATAGTAATTATCTGTATAATCACTACCTACACGAATAAATAATTTTGTACCATTATCAATCGCATTTGACGCTCTATCTAATAAGTTTTGAGCAGATACAAACATTTGCAACTTTTTGTATCGACGCAAATCTAAATTTGTATTCTTAAAAATAGCTTTTGAAGTACTTCCTGGTTTAAACTTCGCCTTCAATGTCATCGAAGCTTCGTTCTGAGATTGATATCCCGTTGTTCCTTGAGTTTGTTCACGATAAACTCCAGGAGGAATCATATAACGAGGACGATCTGTACCATTTCGTTCGATACTTACCTCACCAATTTCTAAATCATCAATATTTTTATCCTCCTCATAACCTTCTTGATTACTAATGATATAAGGATAAATGTTTTTTGTATAACGACGCCATTCAGAACGAACTAAATCAAAAGTACCAAAACGTAGAGTTGTTTCTTCCTCGAAACCTCGCATCACCATACGCATAAAACGAGCAGCTGTTAACACACTTTCTGCTTGTGCAATAGACGCATCATTGTTTAACTCTTCTACTCCATCTCCGTCAAGATCTAAATCAAAGTTATCAACAGGAATACGAACTTGATACCATTTTACATCATGTTTCGTTTTGTCAGGAAATTCTCCCTGAACCGTTTTTCTTGCAACAATAAATTTATTGTTTGGATCTTCTAACGTTTGACGGTTAATTTTTAATGTATACTGATTATAGTTTTCTGTCTGATCTAAATTGAAATCACCATTAATATCTTCTGTATCTGGCGTTAAAGATGATGCATGTAAAGGATTATCAGTTGAATTATTTCCTTGTGGATTTCTGAAATAACGGTAACGATCTTGAACCGTATTCCCGATTGATGCACCTCTAAAGCGATCATCTAAGAAGAATAAATAATTATCATTTGCAGGATCTAATTCTCCTGTCACTAAATTATTACTCGTAATTCCATAACGTTGCGCTTCTTCCTCATCTGTTAATCCATTATAACCCAAATCTTGTTGTTTTCGGGCAGCTCCATCCGTATCAAAAGCATATAAAATTGGATTTAACTGAGGTGTTAATCCCCATTTAGAAGCAACAGTCGCCGCACCATTTCCAGAATGAGGCAATCCATTTTCGTACATCATTTCGCCGTCTTTTAAGACGTCTTCTGAAACATTTCCTAAATGTACCAATAACTCTCCTTCTCCACCTTTTCCATCTGCATAAGGATCCATCATCCAAAACTCGATGTATTCCACATTCGAATCTTTGAAGTTAGAAACTGAAATAGGACGCATAATTGCTCCCCAGTTTTTCGTATCTACTGCATTTGGATTAACATTATAAGGTCCACGTTCTTGCGGATAGAATGTCATATCAAATGTGCTGATGTACGAATTTGTACCAGCCATTACATCACGTTGATCAAAAAGCTCTTTTAACTTAATGCGACGTGCCATGTGTGTTGACATTTGTTGATCTGTTAAAGGCGAACTTCCTCCCATACCATAAAAACGCGGATCAATAGAATACCATGATAACATACGACGACCATTGTTGAATGATAAATCGTCATTTTTCATTCCATTTGGGAAGAACGGGTGGTAACCAGAAGCAGAATATCCAGCAGGTTTTCCTGGTGTTGATCCAAATTTCCATGAACCAACATCTAATAAACTAATGCGCGATTGTGCATCTTCGAAATCGTCTATATAAGAATAACCTCCTGTCACTTTGTTCATTCCTGGCATCAAATAAGCCGCCTCTGCCTGAACACTAATGTTCGACATTTGGTCCGTTTTGATTCCCGGAATTTTATTTGTTAAACGAGTTAACCACTCAGCTTCTGAGTTATATTGTGTATTAAGTCCAACAATTGTGTTATTCACAGGTTCTGAACCAAATTGTGTTTTTTGCGTAACTGGACGTTCTTGGTAATTAATTAAAGTTCCGCCTAACATAAACTTATCACTAAATTTATGCTCGACATTAATTCCCATGAAACGTTTTTTCTGTAAATTAAATGTAGATTGATTTTCTAAAGAAACATTAATTGGTGCTCCAGAATTTTTCAATTGTTCATTAATGATTTTTACACGCCCCAACTGATAATCTACCGTATAATCTACGCCTTCCGTCAACGTTGCTCCACCAGAAGTTACTTTAACAGAACCTTGCGGCACATTGAAAGCGCCCAACGGAATACCATCTGTCACCGTTCCTTTGTAACGACCTTCTAACGTATAACGATTAGCTAATTTTTCGCCAGAAAGTGTATTTGGTAATTGACGATAAATTTGATTAAAAACATATTCTTCATTTTGACCTTTTAATTTATTGCTCAAATATTTACCAAAAGGTTCAACAGAAGTGAAAATAATATTTCCTCTTTCTGTATCAATTGTTAACCCTGGTTGAAAATCAAATAAACCATCACCTTTACTTCCGTCAGGATTTTGTTGTAATTGTCCGTTCGAATTTAATCTATCCATGTTCA
This sequence comes from Empedobacter sp. UBA5528, assembly GCF_002426075.1. Classification (NCBI taxonomy): domain Bacteria; kingdom Pseudomonadati; phylum Bacteroidota; class Flavobacteriia; order Flavobacteriales; family Weeksellaceae; genus Empedobacter; species Empedobacter sp. UBA5528. The sequence continues at coordinate 35,338 of NZ_DINY01000051.1, forward strand.
GAACTTGAATTAACGATTGTTCTGAAACAGCAGAATTTGGTAAGTAATTTAATTTTCCAGAAGATTGTTCACCATTATCCTTGAAATTAATATTCATCAAAAAATCTTCACTCGAAACACCATAAGCATTTAACGAATAAATATTTTTCATCATCAAATCCCACATTGGCGAAGCCACATTAACTGCAGAATTTGGTTTGATTAATTTCGCAATAATTGGTTTATCTGTCTCGCTCGACATTTGTCCAACTTTGTATAATTTTGTCGGATCAGAGCTTAACGAATATTGAAACGAAACCGCTAATAAATCTTCACCATCAACCAAAGGCGTATTCAAGGAAATGTATCCTAATTTTGGATAGAAAGTGAATTCGGAAGCATCAAGTTTACGAACATTTTCGTTGACGATAAAGTTTTCTCCATCCTGAAATTGTTCTCCATTGAAAGAATATCCGTTCAAATAACTTCTTGCATCACTAATCTTAGTAAAACCTTGAGAATTAATCTCATTAAATAAGGCATTACTACTATTTTGAGGCGCTGTATCACCTTCTGCAATATCTCGCAAAGCGATAATAGAACGTCTATTCTGTTGATTCCCTCCAGATTTATCAACTTTCCAAACCTCAATATTACTGATATTGATATTACTGTTAACTGCAGGATAATTTGCTAACGCTCTATCGTAACTATTTCTAAAAAATTGACCTAAGAAAAAGTGTCTATTGTATTCATATTTTTCGGCAGCGACTTTAAAATCAGTCATCACACCGCCACCTTGAACCACAATATTTTTAGATTCCGAACGTTGTTCTGAAAAGACAGCCGATACATTTGTACGACCGAATTTAAGATCTGTTCTAACTCCAAAAAGTGATTGCGCACCTGTAATCAACGAAGTACTAAGCGGCATCGAAATATTACCAACCTCTATATTTTGTAGAATATCATCTTCTCCTCCAAATGGATCCAATTTATTCCCCAAAGCCTTTCTCCACTGAAGTTTCATTTGATTTTCGAAGCCAAAACCAGCTTGCGTATCATAATTCACTTTCATCTGAAGATTTTCTCCGACTTTACCCAAAATACTCAATTGCATACGTTGATTAAGATCCATTGTAAGCGTTTGACGGTTTTGTGGCAACAACATTGGGTTATCTATCTTTTGCAAGAAAACACCCAATTCTAAATTTGCATAACCTTGCGGAATCAATGAGATTTCTGATCCACCAAAAATAGTTTCGAAAGCTTTCGATTTCACCTTAAAACTTGGTAAAATACTTCCTTCTTTTTTTCCTTCCTTATCTCCAAAACGTTCTTCACGATAAAATTGATCGTTGGTTTGAGATTTTGTACGGAAATAATTTTTCATGTCTTGATTCTGAACCAAAGTCAGGTATTCTTGACGTGTCAAATAGATAGGTTCGGAAACTAAACTTGTTCCAATTTGAGGATATAAAATATACTGACGCTTTATCGCATCATATTGTACATCGTATTTTATTTGATTATCTAAAAACAATCCACCTTTTTGATCTCGGATAGGAAACTTAAGCGTATCACTTTCCTGAGCCATAACATCGCTCATAGTTCCCATTGCAAAAAGGAAACACAAAGCTGCTATAGTAGAGCCTTTACGAATAGTTTTTGGTTCGTTATGAATCTTCATTAAATTTTCTTCAAGGTTTCTTTTACTAAGAATTCCACGTCTGCATCTGGCTGATCTTGTAGGATTTTGTCCATAATTTTCTCTGCAGATTTTTTAGGAATTCCTAAAACTTCTAAAGCAGATAACGCTTCATTCTTAGATTTATTTTTAACCGAAGTAGAATTAACATCTAATATTAAATTTTGATCCAATTTATCTTTCAAGTCAATGATAATTCTTTGCGCTGTTTTAGCTCCAATTCCTTTTACACTTTGCAATAATCTGGCATCTTCTTGAGCGATTGCAGTTGCAATTTCTTTGGAAGAAAGTGTCGAAATAATCATCATTCCAGAAGCTGGACCAACACCGTTAACACTAATTAATTTCTGAAAAATTTCTCGTTCTAGTTTTGTTGCAAATCCATAAAGTATATGCGCATCTTCGCGAACGATCAAATGTGTAAAAATTGTAACCAATTCTTCGTGTTCTAAAGTAGAATATGTATTTAGTGAAATATTGACCCAATATCCGACCCCATTGCAATCTATTACAGCATTTGTTGGATAAATCTCGATTAATTTACCTCTTAATTGTGTTATCATTTTGACGTTTATTTAGTTACACTACATATAGTGATAACGTCAAAAATACGATTTATTTTGTAAGGATGAAAGTATTGATTTTAATGAAAGCCTTGTCAAGATTTAAATCTTAACAAGGCTTCAATTGATTTGAATTAAATATTTTGAGAAATCAATTTTTAGTTTTTTAACGCTTTAATTTTCTCAATCATTCTTTCGGCATTACCGTTGGTTCCGCCAAGGCTGATGGCTTTGTTGTACCATTCTAATGCCAAATCGTATTGCTTGTTAGTTAGATAAGCTTCGCCCAAACTATCAGCAACACTTGAGTTATTTGGAAACTCTTTTACAACCAATTGAAATATTTTTATCGACTCATTTATTTTGCCCGCTCGTAGAAATTCATAACCCAAAGTATTAAGTTCGATTGGATTTTCAAAACTATATTCTTTTTCGGAAGTATTTTTCAGTTGATAATAATTTTCAATCGCTTTATTGACGTCGGTTTGTGCTTCTTTTCTTAAAGCTTGGTAAACCGATTTTTTAGGAATTTCGAATGTTTTTCCTAGCATAATATCTCGAATGACATGTCCCAAATCCCAAACTTTATTCCGACTGTTGGATGCTAAAATGATAACGACATCGTTCTTCATATCATTTAACACCAAAGATTCAAATTTATAGGAAACACCGTTATGACGCTGCAACTCTTCATCTCTAAAATAATCTCCAAATGATCCACCTTGATGGTCTTTTGTGTAGGGATTATTCAATAATGTTTCAAAAGATTTTCTAGAAATTAAACGATTATGATTCATCGCATCAATCCATTTGTACATGTCATTAGTATCCAACCAAAGCCAACCGCTGACAAATTCCATTTCTGGACACCGAACATTATCCATATCATAGCAAGACGTTCGATTTTTATAACCAAATTTCGGATCAAACACGGAATTGTTCATTTTCAAAGGTTTTATAATATTTTTCGTAACAAAATCTTGGAAAGTCATTCTTGTTATCTTTTCAATAATTCTTCTTTGTAAAAAAACATTGCCGTTATCGTATCGGTAATCCTTTCCAGGTTCAAATAACAATGTATCTGTTTTTCTCAAAATCTTCCACGCTTCTTCATCGTTTTTCGGGACAATTAATCCATTTTCTATTCTGGGAATTCCGCTAGCATAATTAATCAAATGTCTGGTTGTTACTTTTTCCGACCATTTCGGCAAATCCAAATTATATTTCGAAATCGGGTCATCAAGCTTAAGTTGACCACGTTCTACCAACATCAAAATCGCAACTGCATTAAACTCCTTTGCAATAGAACCAAAATTGAAAATTGAATTTTTCGTTAAAGATTTTTTCTTCATTTCATCAATAAAGCCAAAGGGATTTTTGATAGATAATTTTTCCTTTTTTGGCAACCAAAACATTTCCATTGAACAAATCTTTTTCGTAGGATTTAGTCATTAGTTCATTAATTTGATTGATTTCTGTTTTTTGTTCAACCGGCTTTTGAGCTGAAAGAAAATTGGAGAATAAAATACTTCATGATATTAAGACAATTATTTTTTTCATTGTAATTATATTTTAAAAACTTTCTGCAAAGCTGATCTAAAAAGCGTTGATACACGACCGATTAAAAAAAATCGAACGCATTTTCAGCAAATAATTTTATTTTACAAAGCTTCCTTTCTGTAATCGGTTGGTGTTTTTCCTGTATATTTTTTGAAGGATGTATTAAACGAAGATTTGGAATTAAATCCAACTTGATACAAAATTTCCAAAACGGTCAACTCTTTTTGAGTGCAATCTTTTAGAATTTGTATGGCTTTTTTAATTCGATATTCATTTACAAAATCAAAAAAATGTTTGTCCATGTACAAATTAATCAAAGCCGATAAATCTTTCACAGGCATATTTAATTGCTCTGCCAAATTCTGAATCGTTAAAGATGAATCGAGATAAGGTTCATTTTTAACCATAAAATCTTTTAATGATTCTATTTGATTATTTTTTTCGACGTCGATTTCTAGTGTAGATTTTTGCTTTGGAATAGCTTCCTTAATCGGTTGCAAATTTTCATTAACTCCTCGGAAAAAATCAGGATTATTTAATGCGACAAATAGATACCAACAAGTACAAACAAAAAAAGAAAAACCATCTAGCATCACAATCCATTCCCTCAATTCGCCGAAACCGTAAGTGAAAGTAATCACCCATCTTATCAATACTAAAAAATGTACAACGTAATATAGAATGGTGATTTTGTAAAGCGCATTAAACTTAGAAATATCAGGATTTGCATAATTTTCGAAATAGACTGTTTTCGATTTTCGAATTACCAAAAATGAAGCAATAAAATAGATTTGAAAAAGAACTTCGAACAGAATATAAAAAAAATTCATTATCGGCGAATCATTCAACTCATTTATGAAACTAATTTTTCCAGCCCTATCTTGAAAATAAATTCCATATGCCATATACAAATTGAACGCAACGAATGGAATAGTGTGCCACAAATACTTCGGTTTTAAACGGAATTTGTTAAAACTAACCGACAAAACATAGAAATAAAATGTTGCTGGAGCCAAATAATTAAAACTCCAACGGAAAGCTTCTAGGTTGATGTAATTCACAGGAAAATCACGCATCAAAAACTTCAATCCATCTGCAGCAGTTGTAAAAAGAAAAAAAGCAAGTAAGCAATTTGAAAGTTTGTGCTTACTTTTTACAGTTACCAAAAACAAGGCAAGCACAAGAACAAGGAAAACTCCTATAAAAGCAGCGATTTCTTTAAAAGTAAATTGGTCCATTTTTGTAAAACAAAATTCAAAAATACTAACGCAATGATTCTTTAATTTTTATGCAATAAAGGTATTAATATTAGATTTAAAAACTTAAAATGTGAAATAAAAAACTCTTTTTCTTGTTGCGAATTATTTGAATAAAAAATGATAATCACATACAATGCTCATCCATTCCATTTAGCTGAAGTGCTTCTTTGGCTGGTGAAATGAAAGGAATGTTTAATTCTAATCCGCGAAGGATAAATAATACACCCAAAATAAGTGTGATAATTGGTAAGATTTTTAAGATAGTTTGACGTTGTTTCACTGATAAAAAATTACCAAATAAAACGGTGGCAAACATTAAAGGCAAGGTTCCAAGTCCGAAGAAGAACATGAATAGTGCACTTTTGTAAACTGATCCTAAACCAATGGCTGCTGTAAGTGAAGCGTAAACCATTCCGCAAGGTAAAAGTCCGTTTAATAGACCAACTATATAAAGAGAGGAAGAATCTTTCTTGATTAAGAATTTACCAAGAGAGAGTTTTACTTTTACCATCAAGGCGTTTACAGGACGAAGTTGCGTAGCACCATTTTCGTAAAATTTTGGAATCATGACCATAATAATCATCAAAACTCCAATCAAAATACTTAGATAATTTTGTAATCCAACAAATGAAAATGATTCGCCAATCAATCCTAAAATTACACCTAAAATTGTATAAGTGGTTACACGTCCTAATTGATAAGTCAAATTACGAAGTGTAAATTTTAGTTTGTTTTGAGATTCTAATCCCAAAGATAAAGCAATAGGTCCGCACATCCCCACGCAATGCAGGGACGATGTAAGACCTATGGATAATGCTATGATAACTATTGTGAAATCCATCGAATGGACTTTTTAATCAAATAAGTTTGATTATTTTCTTTCCAGCTTAAAGTTAATTCGTATTCTCCATCAATTAACTTAACAGATGGTACTAAAAAATTCTTTTTATCAGATAATTTAATCGGCATTTTGACATCTTTTGTTTCGTCATCATTACGCATCAAAAAAATATCTCCTTTAAAATCGGAAGCAGTAGTTGCTGGAAATTTAAATAAAAATCCATTTGCTTGTACAATAACTTCTGGTTTCTCGGTCAAAGCATTTGCTCGTTTTTCTGCATTTATTTCATCCTGAAAATGAATTTCTTTTTCGTAATAATCCTCGGTTACCATTCCGCCTGTATCTCCTGCAAAATATAACAACGATAGAATGAATATCATAAAACATCCCAAAGCAATTGCTACATAATGTCCCCAATTTAACTTCATATGATTAATATTTGAATGGAGCTGAGAAGCTCGTTTCGTATTTATCGATTACTTTTCCTTTTTGATTGACTAATCCAATCACTACTTTTTCTTTGTACGATTTAACTTCATCCATTGGAATTTTCAAGAAGAATTTTCCTTGGATGATTTGACCTTTTTCCATGTTCAATTTATTCTCGCCTTCGTACATTTCTACTTTTGAGTTTTTGTGTGATAGCAATTGAACTGTTACAATTTGGTCTGCATTTGTTTTATTGTACAATGTATACTCGAATTGATTAACGTAATATTTACCTTCTACCTTGTAATCTGTTCCAGGAACTTTAAGGTATTTAGATTCTACATCAGACCGAGAGAACAAGAAAGCTGTCATTGCTCCAATTAATAATAATAAAGCAAATGTATAAGCAGCTAATCGTTTTGTGAATTTGAATTTTTCGCCACGTTTGATATCATCTTCCGAAGCATAACGAATCAATCCTGTTGGTAAACCGACTTTTTCCATTACTTCGTCGCATGCATCAATACAAGCTGTACAGTTAACACATTCTAATTGGATTCCGTTACGAATATCAATTCCAGTAGGACAAACAACAACACATTGACCACAGTCAATACAATCCCCTTTTCCTTTTGCTTTACGATCTTCGTTCTTTTTGAATTTTGCTCGACCAGCTGTTCCTTCACCACGTTTAAAATCGTATGTTACATTGATTGTATGCGAATCAATTAATACACCTTGGAAACGTCCGTAAGGACAAACCAATGTACACGCTTGTTCGCGGAACCATGCGAATACGAAATAAAACATTGCTGAGAAGAAAACTAATCCAACCAATGTTCCTACATTTTCGGCTGGTCCTTCTTTTATAACTGCGTATAAAGCATCAGCTCCAATAATATACGCTAAGAAAACATTAGCAATAATAAATGAAATGATAGCGAAGATGGTCCATTTCAATAATTTTTTACGAATTTTTTCTTCGTCCCAATCTTGTTTATCTAATCTAATTTGTTTTGCTCTATCTCCTTCTATGGCGTATTCTATTTTTCGAAAAACCATTTCCAAGAAAATTGTTTGCGGACATACCCATCCGCAGAACAAACGACCATAAGCCATGGTAAATAATACGATGAAAATAATTGTCGTGATCATTCCTAAAGCTAAAAGGAAGAAGTCTGATGTAAAAAATGGAAAACCAAATAAAATGAATTGGCTGTGCAAAACATCAAATTTGAACAATGGATTTCCATTAGGTAATTTAAAGAAAGGCGCTAAGATTAATATTGCTAACAATACATAACTTACATACGTCCTATAGTTTGTAAACTTACCTTTTGGTTTTTTAGGATAAACCCATTTACGTTCTCCGGTTCGCTCCATGGTTCCAATGGAACTACGAACATCTTCGTTCATTTGGCTGTTTTCATCCAAATAATCGTCTAAATTAAATTCATCTTTTGGGTCAGAATTTTGAACACTCATTATAGTGAATTTTAAATATATACAAATTTACGACTAAAAAAGAAAAGAGAGCTTATAAATAAGCTCTCTTTCAATATGATATTTGTTGTAATTATTCAATCAATTACTTTTGTTTCCATGCTTCCATTAAGTCACCTTGAGGAGCAGCTGCACCTTCTGCAACTGTTTTCGTAGGTTCTTTTTGGTTGATGTAATATACGTAAGAAGCTACTTTCTCAATTGCTAATCCAGATAACTCTTTACGTTGTCCAAATGCACGCATTTGAGGATTGTGAGGAGATCCATTGTAAACAATGTGATAAATATTTTTGAATAAACTATCTTCTACATGATTCACCCAGTAATCATCCGTTAAGTTTGGTCCAATACCTCCTTTACCACCTTCCATGTGACATTGTGTACAATTTTGCTCAAAGATTTTTTTACCTTGTTCTACGATTGCAGGATCGTTAGATTTGTTTACAGCTCCTGTGATATCAATATCATTTGCAACTGCCCAAATACTATCTTGCGCATCTTTGTAAACCATTTCTTCTTCGTATTCTTTGTCCATGTGAGCAAAGTCTGTGAAGCTATATGCCATTACGTAAACTACCATAAATACTACACCAAAGTAGAATAATGATAACCACCATTGTGGTAAAGCATTGTCTAACTCTTTGATTCCGTCAAAACCGTGATCTAAGATAATAGATTCTTCTTCTTCGTCTGATTGTTTTTTACCAGCACTACTGAACAATCTTTTGAAGTAACCTATTTTACCATCTTCTAAATATTTAGCTTGTTCTTCTTCAGATAATCTTTTAAATTTCTCTGCTTCAACAACTTTGTTTAAAGCATTGATGATTAAAAGCATCACGATTGCAACTGCTAATACTGCCCAGAAAATTCCTTGCGCAAACACATGTTTCAAGTGCTCCAATAAATTGTGCATCATTCCTTGAAAACCTGGTTCTGGCACCACATCTACTGGCGTCACCATTGTAAACGCTAAGATTACTGCTAATAGCGTTAATGGGATAAATATATAAGCCGGGGTACGTTGTCTCATTTTGTATTATTTTTTTCGTTCTCTTCTGGTTCTAAATCTAAAGCTGCTGACTCGCTGTCTTTGTAATACTCTTTTGGTTTTTTCATAACCTTAACAAAAATCGTCACAAAGACTGCTATAAATCCTATTAGGATTAATGTCTGCAATAAAGATGCATACTCATACTGAGAAAGGAATTCTTTATAATATTTTAACATTAGTTACTTGCTGTCTCTACTTGTTCAGCTTTGATATCTGTTCCTAAACGTTGTAAATATGCGATTAACGCTGTAATCTCACGATCTCTTAACGGAACAAACTCTTTACCTTGTTGTTTAGCTTCTGCTTCTTTTTTCGCATATAACTCTTTCAAGTCAGACGCATCTTTAAAGATAGTTTGCTCGATTGCTAAAGCTTGTTTGTTCATAGAAACTTGCATACTGTCAAAATCTTCTTGTTGATAAGGAACACCTAATGCAACCATTGATTTCATTTTATCACGCGTTAACTCACGGTCTAATTTATTGTCAATTAACCAAGGGTAACGTGGCATGATAGAACCATCTGATGTAGAACGTGGATTCCACATATGTTTGTAATGCCAAGCGTCTGGGTTTTTACCTCCTTCGCGGTGTAAGTCTGGACCAGTTCTTTTAGAACCCCATAAGAATGGGTGATCGTAAACAAATTCTCCTGCTTTAGAGTATTCACCATAACGTTTTACTTCGTCACGGAATGGACGAACCATTTGCGTATGACAAGCATTACATCCTTCACGAATATATAAATCACGTCCTTCTAATTCTAACGGAGTATAAGGTTTGATACTTGCGATTGTAGGTACGTTTGATTTTACCACGATTGTAGGAACAATCTCTACTAAACCACCAACTGCTAAAGTTAATACTGCTCCAATTGTCATTACTAATGGAGTTCTTTCAATCCAAGAGTGAACACCTTCTCCTTGTGCACGTGTAGAAGCTTTTGGTGCTAAAGCTGGCGCCTCTGCATCCTCGTTTGCAACAAAGTGTCCAGATTTTACAGTTTTCCAAACATTGATAATCATTAAGATTGATCCTAATAAATATAATGTTCCACCAAATGCACGTAATGGATATAACCATTTTTTAAGAATAGTAACCGTTTGTAAGAAGTTACCATATTCTAATGTTCCGTCTGCTGCGAATTGTTTCCACATTAAACCTTGTGTCCATCCTGCAACATACATAGGAATTACCCAGAATAAGATACCGAAAGTACCAATCCAGAAGTGAGCGTTAGCCATCTTTACAGATGCTAATTTTGTGTTGAATAATTTTGGGGCTAAGTAATAGATCATACCAAAAGCGATAAATCCATTCCATCCTAAAGTACCTACGTGTACGTGAGCAGGAACCCAGTCTGTAAAGTGACCAATTTTATTTAATGTTTTTGTTGCTAACATTGGACCTTCAAAAGTAGCCATACCATAACAAGTTAAGGCAACTACGAAGAATTTCAAAATAGGATTTTCTCGTACTTTATCCCATGCACCACGTAATGTTAATAAACCATTTAACATACCTCCCCAAGATGGAGCGATTAACATGATAGAGAAACCTGTTCCTAAAGCTTGTGCCCAACCTGGTAATGCGGTATAAAGCAAGTGGTGAGGACCAGCCCAAATATAAATAAAGATTAATGACCAGAAGTGGATAATAGATAATTTGTATGAGAATACAGGTCTATTAGCTGCTTTTGGTACAAAGTAATACATTAATCCTAAGATAGGTGTCGTTAAGAAGAATGCTACCGCATTGTGTCCGTACCACCATTGTACTAACGCATCTTGAACTCCAGAATACAATGAATATGATTTCGGAGCCGTTAAGCTAAATGTTACAGGGATTTCTAAATTGTTAAACACGTGTAACATTGTAATTGCAGCCCAAGTTCCGATAAAGAACCAAATTGCTACATACAAATGACGAACACGACGTTTAGCAATCGTTAAGAACATTTGTGCTCCAAACAATACCCAAACTAAAGCGATTAAAATATCAATTGGCCATTCGTGCTCAGCATACTCTTTAGAAGTGTTGTATCCTAAGATAAATGTTACAAATGATAATACAATAAATAATTGCCATCCCCAGAAAACGATCCAGCTTAAAACATCGCTGTACATTCTGGTTTTCAACAACCTTTGCATTGAATAATAAGCTCCGGTAAAGAACGAGTTTCCAACAAACGCGAACACCGCAAATGTTGTGTGAATCATTCTTAATCTACCAAAACCAAGTGTCCCTTGTGAATTGATTAAGCCTTGGATGTTCCCTCCGATTGTACCATCATCCGATCCGAAGATGTATTCTGGTAACGTTGGAAAAAACAACAAAGTTGCAACCAATACTCCAAAGAAAAATGCCATAACTGCCCAAAACAATGTGGCATAAAGGAAATACTTTACGATCTTATTGTCGTAACTAAAAGTCTGCATTTGCATTATGAGTCGATTTTATCTTGTGTTTTTTTATCATCTTTTAACATTCTCACTGCTGGGGATTCATCCTCATCAAATTGTCCTTTCTTATACCCTAAAAAGAATAAAAGAAGGAAAATTGCCCCCAAAGAGACACTAACTAATATCATTAATAATAATATCCCCATAGCTCCACAAAATTACAAAGCCCTAAGTTCTTATCACAATGATTTTGGTCAGAGCAGTATGTATATACGTAATTTAAAATCAGTCTAAATTCCATTTCGTTATTTTATCTGCAATTCGTGTGCTTGCCGTAGCAAAAATTAACACTGAAATAGAACTTATTGGCATTAAAATCGCTGCTACGACTGGTTGTAAATATCCAGAAACGGCAAAACTAAGCCCAACTATATTGTATAAGAAACTAATAAAAAATGCAATTTTTACAAATTTCATTGTTGTCTTTGCTAATTTCAAAAAGTTTGGAATAGCCGAAAAACTTCTCGCATCCAAAATTCCGTCACATGAAGGTGAAAAACTGTTAATATCTTCAGAGATTGAAATCCCAACTGTACTTTGTTTCAAAGCTCCAGCATCATTTAATCCATCTCCAAGCATCATCACTTTTTTTCCATCTTCTTCCAATTGCTTGATGTATTCTAATTTATCTGTTGGTGATTGATTAAAAATCAATTTTGCATTTGATGGAAAAATCGTTTCTAAATATTCTTTTTCAGAATCATTATCCCCTGACAACACATGCAATTGATATGCATCCAACTCTTTCAATATACCATCCAATCCTTTTCGGTATCGATTGGTATAAACAAATTTACCAAAAACTTCTCCATCAATTGATATAAAAACTTGAGATTGATTTAATCTATTTTCATTAAAAATTGCATTGGTAAAACTTCTCGACCCAACTTTTAATTGATGCCCATCTACTTCTGCTTGTTGACCTTTCCCAACTATTTCTTCGTAATTAGAAATCGGCAAATGATCGTCAACATTTAGTTTTTTATACAACGTACGACTAAGCGGGTGATTTGAATTTCTGATTAATGCTTTTACCAATTGTTTCTGATAATCGGATAATTCTTTTCCTTCGTATTGTACTTGCGCTTCGTCACTTTCTGTAATTGTTCCAGTCTTGTCAAAAACTACATCCGTAATTTTTTCCATTCTTTCTACAGTCGATGTGTTTTTTACATAAAACTTTTTGTTACCGAAAATACGCATCATATGTCCCAAAATAAACGGCGAGGACAATCCTAACGCACAAGGACAAGCAATAATAAGAATAGATGTGACTACTTCTAAAATTTTAGAAGAATCGTGATAATACCAATAAACAGCTGAAAATGCTGTAATAATAAGGATGATTAATGTGAAATAATGACTGATTTTATTCGTCAAAGCATTCAACTCAGATTCTTCTTTCTGGAAAGCATCATTGTTCCATAATTGGGTTAAATAACTTTGATTAACATCCGAAATAATTTCCAGCTCAATTGCATGACCAGATTGTTTTCCACCCGCAAATATTTTATCTCCAGCTTTTTTCTGAATCAAGCGAGATTCTCCCGTTACAAACGAGTTATCAATCATCGCTTCACCTTTCATCAAAATGGCATCGGCTGGAATAATTTCTTCATTTCTAATTAAAATTCGATCACCTTTTTTCAAATCAGCCAACAAAATTGGTTGTTCATAACCATTTTCTAATTTCGCAACTGCAATTGGATAAAACGATTTGTAATCTCGATCAAATGCCAACGCTTGCATTGTTTGTTGCTGAAACCATTTACCTGTCAACATCAAAAATAAAAGCATCGCTAATGTATCAAAGTAACCTGGCGAAATATCAAAAATGATATCATAAGTCGATTTAAACATAATCACAATAATTCCTAACGCAATTGGCACATCGATATTGATATATTTATTTTTCAGACCTTGCCAAGCCGAAACAAAATAATCGGTAGATGAATAAAAGAAAACAGGCAACGATAACGCGAACATTGTCCAACGGAAATATCCTTTGTTTTGATCTAACCATTGTTCTTTTACATTACCAAAAACTTCGACATATTCTGGAAAAGATAAAAGCATAATATTCCCAAAACAGAATCCTGCTATTACCAATTTGCTCACCAAAGAACGATCGACTTTGCTTTTTTTCTTTTTGTCTAATGTTTTTAGATTAATCGAAGGTTTGTAGCCTAAATTTGTAATAAATCTTGCCAAATCACCTAATTTCAAATCCGCATCACGATACGTAATCTGAACAGTTTTTTGTGTAAAATTGACATTAGAAGATATAATATTTGGGTTAATCGTATCCAAACTTTCTAACAACCAAACACACGAAGTACAGTGCATTACAGGTACATAAAAGGACACAACTGTAACGCCGTCATCTGAAAAATCGACAACTTTATCAAAGATTTCTTTTGTGTTTAAGAAATCAAATTGATGATTACTTTTTTCATCAGGACGCAAACCTGCATTACGATTAAGGTCGTAATAATCTTTTAGATTATTTACGTTTAAAATCTCGTAAACCGTTTTACAACCCTGACAACAAAAATCCTTTTCATCGAACTGAATAACCTCTTCTTCAATTCGTTGACCACAGTGAAAACAATTCTCTTCCATACTATTTTACAAAATTACTTTCCTTTTATCAGAATTAACGTTAACTTTGTATGAATTAAGTCATAACAACAAGATATGTCAGAGTTTAATGAGAATGTAGTATCGATTAAAGCGATGTTTGATAACCCAGAGTCTTTCGGGGTTTTTAGTAAGGAAGAATTATTGGAGTTTGAGCAAGAAAAGAAAATCATCAACCTAAAAAAAGGAGACGAAATTATACAGGAAGGTCACACACCAAAAGGTATATATTGCGTAATGAAAGGAACTGCTAAGTTGTTCAAAATTGGCTTTAATGGAAAAGAGCAAATTCTACGTTTTATCAACGAAGGTGACATTATCGGTTATCGCTCAATTTTAAGTCAAGAAGTTTTTGGTGCATCTGCAACTGCAATGACGCCAGTTGAAATATATTATATTCCAGAAAAATTCTTCTTAAAATTATTAGAAGTTAATCCAAAATTAGCTTTCAATATTTTACAAAGAATTGCTAAAGATTTGGGAGAATACGCCAGAACAATCACTTATTTAGCACAAAAAACAGTTCGCGAACGTTTGGCTGAAGTTTTAATTTTATTAGAAGGAAAATTAGGAACAGACAAAGACGGATTTATCAACATTTCGTTGACACGCGAAGAAATGGCAAATTTGATTGGAACAGCGACAGAATCTGCAATTCGTTTGATTTCTGAATTCAAAACTGATGAATTAATCGAAGTTGAAGGAAGAAAAATAAAAGTTTTAGATCATCAAAAATTGACAAAATTAGGTCATGTTATTTTGTAAGAATTTATTCTTGATATAAAATCAAAAGTCGCTCACAGAGCGACTTTTTTTATGCAAATTATTTCAATTTCATATAATAATTTTTGAGAATTGGATCAATTTTTTCGAGCGCATATCTCAACGTTGTTCTTGGCATTTGCAACGTATATTCGTCCAAAAACTCAATCAACTTTTCTTCGTCCATTTTTCCCATTTCACGCAACATCCAACCATTTGCTTTGTGCATTAAATCGTGCGAATGATGAAGATTTTTCAACATAATTTCTGGAACAATTGAAAATGATTTTTGTTTGATAAAATATATCGTTGATACAATTGCGATTCGTTTTTCCCACAAATCTTCTGAATCCGCCAATTCAAAAAGTAATTCTTCTCGCTTTTGATGAAAACAATAATGGCCCAAAATTTTATAACAACTTATGTCAACCAAATCCAATTGTTGATTTGAGAAGTTTGAGCAAGATAAAAATCGATGATATCTTTTCTCACTTTTTCATCTTTTGATTTTTCGTACTTCGAAACCAACATCAACAAAGCAGTTAATCTGTATTCGTGAATATTAAAATTCAATAGATTTTCGATGTCATTTAACGAAACTTGTTGATAAAATTATTTCGCAATCAAACGCTGATTCGGAACAGAAATCCCGAGAAAAATATCTCCTTCGCCATATTCTCCTTTTCCAGTTTTGAAAAAACGCATCATAATCTTCGCTTTATCATCGTCCGCTAAATCTTGTAAAGTTGATTTTAATTGCTCTATCATATTTTATCAATTAGATGTTGATGTTAACAAAAAAAGAGTCCAAAAACTGAACTCTTATTTATTTTAAAATATTAAATATAAATTTCCTAACTTTAATACAAACTTACATTTATGAATTTCAAACACAAGCCTCTAATATTATTATTCTTCCTGATTATAATAATCAATGGTCTTATAAAGTTGTATAATAATTTTCGTGAAAATTCAATGGGTCTTTATATTCAAATTGGATTATTATTTATGGTTATATTAATTCTAATTTTTAATCTTAAAAAATCTAAAAATTAAAACTATTATTCTTCCGAATCATTTTCTTCCTCATCGTAATATTGAAAAAGGAAATTATTATAAGGAAAACGTTTCATGTGAATTTCTTTCACTTCTTCATAAACCGTTTTTCGCAAATCTTCTAAATTATCTTTTTCCGTTGCCGAAATAAACAATGTCGGATAATCTGTTTTCGCCATCCACGTACGTTTCCAATCTTCTAACGAATAATTTTCAAATTTCTTTTCAGACAAATCATCTTCATCTTGTTTAATATAAGAAAAATTATCAATTTTATTGAAAACCATAATCGTTGGTTTTTCTTTCGACTCTATTTCAGCTAAAATTTGATTCACAGAATTCACATGATCCTCAAAACTCGCATGCGAAATATCCACAACATGCACCAACAAATCCGCTTCACGAACCTCATCTAATGTAGATTTGAACGATTCTACCAATTGTGTTGGCAACTTGCGAATAAACCCAACCGTATCCGTTAATAAGAAAGGTAAATTACCAATTACCACTTTTCGAACCGTTGTATCTAATGTTGCAAATAATTTATTTTCGGCAAAAACTTCGGACTTCGATAAGACATTCATCAACGTTGATTTCCCAACATTTGTATACCCAACCAACGCAACGCGTACCAATGCTCCACGATTTTTACGTTGAGTAGCCATTTGCTTATCGATTCCTTTCAATTTCTCTTTCAATAACGTAATTCGATCACGAATAATACGTCTATCCGTTTCAATTTCCGTTTCACCAGGACCACGCATACCAATTCCACCACGCTGACGCTCTAAGTGCGTCCACATTCGTGTTAATCGCGGTAATAAATATTGGTATTGTGCCAATTCTACTTGCGTACGCGCATAAGAAGTTTGCGCACGTTGAGCAAAAATATCTAAAATCAATTGTGTACGGTCGATGATTTTTTTGTTGACAACTTTCTCAATATTCTTCAACTGAGAAGGCGTTAATTCATCATCAAAAATAACTGTATCAATATCATATTCTTCGACAAAAGCTGTGATTTCATCCAATTTCCCGCTTCCTACAAAGAATTTAGAATCAGGTTTGTCCATTCTTTGTGTAAAACGTTCTCCAACTGTCGCTCCAGCTGTATAAGCTAAGAACTCCAATTCATCCATATATTCCGTCAGTTTTTCTTCGGATTGTTCACGTGTAATCAATCCAACTAAAACTACTTTTTCGTATTGTGCTTCTTGTTTTTCTAACATATATTACTGCAAAAATAAAAGAAAGTTTTGGATGTAACCGAACTTTCTATAAAATATTGAGAATTAATCAAATCAATAAAACTTAATAAATATTTGAGTTCTTTTGGATAAAAATAGAAAAAAATAAGGTTTTCATAATTAATAACAAGTTTATTTACTAATTTTCAAAAAATCTATTGTCAATTAAAATTTCCTTTCTACATTTGTTCCAGCAAAAAAGTAAAATGTACCCAAATCAATTACATCATCATCACCATCATACTTGCACTCAAGCGAGCAGATAGTGGTATGTAATGATTTTATCACAATATCTAAATCCCGTTTGAGTAAATCGAACGGGATTTTTTGTTACTTCAAGATTTAATCATCGATTTACTCAAACTTTAAAATATAAAATATTAAAAATGAGTAAATTAAAAATAGCCATTCAGAAAAGCGGTCGATTAAGTGAAAAATCACTCGAATTATTGAAAGATTGCGGAATTAAAATCTCTACAAGTAATCGAAAATTAAGAACCGAATCTCCTAATTTCCCTATCGAAGTTTTATTCTTACGTGATGACGATATTCCGCAATATGTAGAACAAGGGGTTGTTGATATCGGTATTTTAGGTGAAAATGAAGTTTGGGAAAAAGATAAAAATGTCACTCAAATCCGTCAATTAGGATTCGCTGGCTGCAAACTTTGTTTAGCGATCCCGAAAGATGAAATTTATACAGATTTAAGTTATTTTCAAGATAAAAAAATTGCAACTTCTTATCCACGTATTTTAGGAAAATTCTTTCAAGAAAAAGGAATTAATGTTAAGATTGAAGAAATCGGAGGAAGCGTAGAAATTGCTCCAAGTATCGGTTTGGCAAATGCTATTTTTGATATCGTTTCTACAGGTTCTACTCTATTAACAAACGGTTTAAAACAAGTGGAAACGGTGGTTGAATCGCAAGCTGTTTTAATTTCTAATCAAAATCTTGATGCTGAAAAACAAGCTATTGTAGATCGTCTTTTATTTAGAATCGAAGCAGTAAAACAATCTTCTGAAAACAAATATATTTTATTAAACGCACCAAACGAAAAGTTAGAAGAAATCATTGCTTTGTTACCTGGAATGAAATCTCCAACAGTCTTGCCATTGGCCGAAAAAGGTTGGTCATCAATCCACACTGTCATTAAAGAGGATACTTTTTGGGACATCATCGAGCAATTGAAAGCTTTGGGTGCAGAAGGAATTTTAGTATTAGAAATTGAAAAAATGATTTTATAATTTTTGATTGACGATTTACAATTTACGATTCAATCGTAATTCGTAATTCTAAAATCGTAATTCGTAACAACATGCAAACATATATCAAACCTCAACTTTCAGACTGGTCTAAGTTAACAGCTCGACCAACGAAAGAAGCACAAGATTTACAAGAAATAGTTTTAGATATTTTTGGAAAAATTCAAAAAGAAAAAGATCAAGCATTAATTGATTTTACAGAAAAATTTGATCAAGTTAAGCTAACTTCTTTAGAAGTTTCTACTCAAGAAATTGAAGAAGCAAAAACTTTAATTTCTGAAGAATTAAAAGGAGCAATTCAATTAGCAGCTTCTAATATTGAGAAGTTTCACACTGAACAACGTGAAGAAGTAAAAGTTATTGAAACCACAAAAGGAGTAAATTGTTGGAGAGAATCTCGCGGTATCGAAAATGTTGGAATTTATATTCCAGGTGGAACAGCTCCGTTATTTTCTACAACTTTAATGTTAGGAATTCCTGCTAAATTAGCTGGTTGCCAAAAAATTATTTTATGTACACCTCCAAATAAAGAAGGAAAAATTCACCCTGCAATTTTATATACTGCGAACTTAATCGGAATTGAAAAAATCTACAAAGTTGGCGGAATTCAAGCGATTGGAACGTTAACTTTTGGAACAGAAACGATTCAAAAAGTGGATAAAATTTTCGGTCCAGGAAACCAATATGTAACTGCAGCAAAACAAGTTGCTCAAAACTTTGGTGTAGCCATCGACATGCCTGCTGGTCCAAGCGAAGTTTTAGTGATTGCAGATGAAACTTCGGTTCCTAAATATGTGGCTGCCGATTTATTATCACAAGCCGAACACGGAATCGATTCACAAGTGATTTTATTAACAACAAACGAACAAATATTAAATGAAACGATTGAAGAAATCAATGCTCAATTAGAAGTTCTGCCAAGAAAAGAATTAGCGACTAAAGCGTTAGAAAATTCAAAAGGAATTGTTTTAAATTCTATCGAAGAATGTGTAACTTTTTCAAATATTTATGCACCTGAACATTTAATTTTCGCTTGCGAAATGGCTGAAAATTATATCGATAAAATTATTAATGTAGGTTCAGTTTTCTTAGGAAATTATTCGTGTGAATCGGCTGGTGATTATGCTTCAGGAACCAATCACACTTTGCCAACTAATGGTTATGCAAAAAATTATTCAGGAGTTTCGTTTGATAGTTTTATCAAGAAAATCACGTTTCAGAAATTATCAGCAGAAGGAATTCAAAACATTGGTCCAGCAATCGAATTAATGGCTGAAGCCGAAGAGTTATTTGCGCACAAAAATGCAGTAACCTTAAGACTAAATGATCTAAAATCGTAAATCAAAAATCGTACATGAATTCATTCAACATAAATAACATCATTCGTCCTAACGTAAAAACGCTGAAAGCTTATTCATCAGCTCGTGACGAATTTCAAGAAATAAATAACGATTTCGTTTTCTTGGATGCGAACGAAAATCCTTTCAATAATGGATTGAATCGTTATCCTGATCCTTTACAACGTAATGTAAAATCGATTTTAAGTGAAATCAAAAACTTTCCTGCAAATCAGATTCTATTAGGAAATGGAAGTGACGAAGTGTTAGATTTAATTTTCCGAGCATTTTGCGAACCGAATCAAGATAATGTTATTGCGATTTCACCTTCCTATGGAATGTATGGTGTTTTAGCGAATTTAAATGCTATTGAATACCGAAAATCGTTATTAAACAAAGAAGATTTTCAACCAAACATCGAAGATATTTTCTCAAAAGTAGATGAAAATACAAAAATGATTTTTTTATGCTCTCCTAATAATCCAACAGGAGAAATCATCAAAAGAGAAACTATTTTAGAAATTGTGAATCGTTTCAATGGCTTAATAATTATCGACGAAGCTTATATCGATTTCGCCACAGAACAGTCTTGGATAGAAGAAATCAAAAATTATCCAAACGTAATTGTTACCCAAACTTTGTCGAAAGCGGTTGGTTTAGCAGGAATTCGTTTAGGAATTTTGTATGCTTCACAAGAAATTGTGGATGTTTTAAATAAAATAAAACCACCTTATAACATCAATCAATTAACACAATTAAAAGCGATTGAAATTTTAAGCGATTACGATAAAGTGATAGCTATTACAAATACGATTATTCAACAAAAAGAAGTTCTAGAAAATGCTTTAACTGATATCTCATTTGTAGAAAAAATCTATCCAAGCGATTCGAATTTCATTTTGATTAAAGTTGATAATGCAAACGAACGTTACAATCAATTGGTCGAAAAAGGAATTGTAATTCGTAACAGAAACAACGACGATTTATGCGAAAATTGTTTACGTATTACAGTTGGAACGGAAGTTGAAAATCAGAAATTAATACAAACACTTAAAATAATATAATTTGTCATTTCGAATGAAACGACAGTGAAATGAGAAATCTCTGAGATTCCTCCTAACATCGGAATGACATCAAAAACAACTAAAATGAAAAAAATACTATTCATAGATCGTGATGGAACAATGATTTTAGAGCCAGCTGACTACCAAGTTGACAGCTTTTCCAAATTAGAATTCTATCCAGAAGCCTTTACTTATTTAGGTAAAATTGCAAAAGAATTGGACTACGAATTAGTTATGGTGACCAACCAAGATGGTTTAGGAACGCCTTCTAATCCTGAAGAATTATTTTGGCCAATACAAAATTTCGTAGTGAAAGCATTCGAAAATGAAGGCGTGAAATTCGAGGGTATTTACATTGATAAAACTTTTGCTCATGAAAATGCGCCAACGCGTAAACCTGGAACGGCTTTATTAACAAAGTATATCAATAACCCTGAATATGATTTAACAAATTCGTTTGTGATCGGTGATCGAATAACGGATGTTAAATTAGCTCAAAATCTTGGTGGAAAAGGAATTTTTATCGCGAATGATGAGGCTTTAGGCGCTAACGAAATCAAAGACAATGAAGGTCTGAATGAAACGATTGCTTTAAAAACAACTTCATGGAAAGAGATTTACGAGTTCTTAAAACTTCAAAATCGCACTGCTTCAATTGTTCGTAATACGAATGAAACAAAGATTAAAATTGATTTAAATCTTGACGGAACAGGAAAATCGGATATTTCGACAGGAATTCACTTTTTCGATCATATGTTAGATCAAATCGCTCGTCATGGACAAATGGATTTAGTGATAAAAGTGGATGGAGATCTAGAAGTGGACGAACACCACACGATTGAAGATACAGCAATTGCTTTAGGTGAAGTTTTCGCGCAAGCGTTAGGAAATAAATTAGGTATCGAACGTTACGGATTTACTTTACCAATGGACGATTGTTTAGCGCAAGCAGCAATTGACTTTGGAGGAAGAAATTGGTTGGTTTGGGAAGCAGATTTTAAACGTGAAATGATTGGTCAAATGCCGACTGAAATGTTCTATCACTTTTTCAAATCATTTACAGACGGTGCAAAAGCAAACTTAAATATCAAAGCGGAAGGCACAAACGAACATCACAAAATTGAAGCGATTTTCAAAGCCTTTGCCAAAGCCATAAAAGTAGCGGTTAAGCGCGATCTAGAAAAAATGATTTTACCATCAACAAAAGGACTTTTGTAGACTTAAGTCTTAAGGTATAAGTTCTAAGGATTTTCTTATCCTTATGCCTTACGACTTAGAACTTAGAACTTAGAACTTAGAACAAAAAAAATGATAGCAATAGTAAAATACAATACAGGAAATGTAAAATCGGTGTACAATGCAGTAACTCGTTTGGGATACAAAGCAATAATTACGGACGATTTTGAAACCTTACAAAATGCAGATAAAGTAATTTTTCCAGGTGTTGGAGAAGCAAGTTCCGCAATGAATTATTTAAAAGAAAAAGGATTAGATAAAGTCATTAATAACTTAAAACAACCAACATTAGGAATTTGTTTGGGTCAGCAATTAATGTGCGCTTATTCGGAAGAAGGAGATACCGATTGTTTAGGAATTTTCCCTATTCAAGTGAAATTATTTCCTTCGACAGAAATCGTTCCTCATATGGGCTGGAATACGATTTACGACTTAAAAACACCTTTGTTTAATGACGTTCAAGAGAACTCCGACATTTATTATGTACATAGTTTTTATTGCGAAAATTCAGAATATACGATCGCGAAAACAGACTATATTTTAGAATATTCAGCAGCTTTACATAAAGATAATTTTTACGCAACTCAATTTCACCCAGAGAAATCTGCAGGAATAGGAGAACAAATACTAAAAAACTTTCTAAGTTTATAGTAATTATAAATTCACACACATGAAAAAAATAGTTTTTACTTTACTTAGTGCTTTTGCAATTTCGCAGGTTTCTGCTCAAGAAAAAGTGTACTTCACTTCTACTCCTTCTTTAAGTCCTGATGCTAAAACGGTTTATTTTAGTTACGATGGCGACATCTGGTCAACCGATATAAATGGCGGGAATGCTGCAAGAATAACAGCTTTAGAAGGAGAAGAAATCAATCCTCGTGTTTCACCAGACGGAAAATGGCTGGCATTCAGCTCTAATCAATATGGAAATTACGATATTTATATAATGCCTATAAATGGTGGACAAATTAAGCAATTGACTTTTCATCAAGCCAAAGATGAAGTCGAGAGTTGGAGTTGGGACAGTAAATCGATCTATTTTACATCAAATCAAAATAATGGATTTGGAAGTTTTAAAATTGATTTAGATGGAAAAACACCAGAAGCGCTTTTTACAAATTATTTTAATACAACAAATGGTTTAGTAGAAACTCCTCAAGGTGAATATATTTTCACTAACTCGTCTGAAAGTGCAAGTCAAGTTACAAGAAAAAGATACAAAGGAGAAAATAATCCAGATTTATTAGGATATAATCCAACCACAAAAAGTTATAAACAATATACCGATTATAACGGAAAAGATTTTAATCCTACGGTTGATAAAAATGGAATTATTTATTTTATTTCGGACGAAAATAATGGCGAATACAACTTATATCAATTAGCAAATGGTAAAAAAGAAGCGTTAACAAAATTTGAAACTTCAATTAAGAAACCTTTTGTTTCGGCTGATGGTTCAAAAGTTGTTTTCGAAAAAGATTATCAATTATTTGTTTACGATGTAAAAACTAAAACGTCGAAACCTCTTACAATTAATGTTAATTCGAATAAATCTTTAGAAAAAGAGCAAAATTTTGAAGTTGATAATAACATCGATTATTTTGACATTTCTCCTGATGGAAAGAAAATGGCCTTTGTAAGCAGAGGAATTATTTTTGTTTCGGATAATGAAGGAAAGTTTGTCAATCAAATTTCTGATGGAAAAGAGCGTGTTTTAGAAGTAAAATGGTTAAAAGACAACAAAAATTTAATCTTCAACCAAACATATAAAGGTTACCAAAATTGGTTTAAAATTTCGGCAGATGGAAAAGGAAAAGTTGAACAATTAACTTCTGATTTAAGAAATAATCGAGACATTACATTCAACAATGATTTATCACAAGCTGTTTATTTAAGTGGAGGCGATGAAGTAAGATTATTAGATTTGAAATCACTTAAATCATCAACAATTGTTAAAGATGAAATTTGGGCTTTCCAAAATTCAAAACCATCTTTTTCTCCAAATGATGAATATGTGTTATTCTCTGCAAAACGCAATTTCGAGTTAGATATTTTTATTCACAACATCAAAAAAAATACAACTGTTAATTTAACTAATACTGGTGTTTCCGAAGCCGATCCTACTTGGTCTCCAGACGGAAAATACATTTATTTTTCAAGTGATAGAAAAAACCCATCCTATCCTTTGGGAATGCAAGAATCAAGTATTTATCGCGCTTCTTTAGATTGGTTTGACCAAGCTTATAAATCAGAAAAATTTGATAATTTATTTGTAGAAGAAAAAAAGGTTGAGAAGAAAGAGAAAAAAGAAGAAAAGAACGACTTTAAAGCATTAACTATTAATCCAGAAGGATTCTTGGAACGAATTGAATTGGTAACAGACCGTTTTGGATATCAGACAAATCCTTTTGTTTTTGCGGATGATAAAAAGCAATTTTTATTCTATAACACCAATCAAGAAAATGGTAAATTTCAGTTATACAGAAAAACAACCACTGATTTTGAAGAAGATAAAACAGATAAAATATTCAACAAAGGCGCTGATTTTATCGTAAAAAATGAGAAAAATCTTTATGCTTTAATCGATAATTCTGTTTACAAATTTGGCATTAGTTCTACAAATCCTGAAAAAGTTAGTATTAAATATAATTTCAATAAAAACTTGGCTTCAGAATTCAATCAAATGTACGAAGAAGCTTGGGCTGGAGTAGAAGAAAATTTCTATGATGAGAATTTTCACGGAATCGATTGGAAAGCGAAAAAAGAGCAATACGCAACGTTTTTACCTTATGTTAACAATCGAAATGATTTAAGAATTTTGTTAAATGATATGCTAGGTGAATTGAATTCTTCGCATTTAGGTTTTTCATCTTTCGGAAAAGAAGAAAGTCGAAGATTGAATTATTTCACAAACGAAACGGGAATTATTTTCAAGAAGGATCAACCTTTTACAGTTGAAAAAATCTTACGAAAATCTCCTGCTTTCCTTAAAAATATTGATATTCAAGAAGGTGATATTTTAGTAAGTGTGAATGGACAAAAAATCGATCAAAACCAAAATCGTGAAACTTATTTTACAACACCTAAAAAATTAGAAGAATTAACTCTTGAATTTGACCGAAAAGGAAAAACAATTTCGACGAAGATTCATCCTATTTCAAATAATGAATTGAAATCGCTTTTATATGATGAATGGATTTATGAAAATCGTCAGCGTGTCAAAAAATTAAGCAATGATAGAATCGCTTATTCGTACATGAAAAATATGTCTACTTCTGAATTGGATGTGTTTTTATTAGACATGGTAGAACAAGAGAATAGAAAAGATGGTGTCATTTTAGATTTACGTTTCAATACAGGTGGAAATGTGCATGATAAAGTCTTGAACTTTTTATCGCAAAGACCTTATTTGAAATGGAAATATCGTGAAGGACAATTAACTGTTCAACCGAATTTTGCACCTTCAGGAAAACCAATTGTTTTATTAATTAACGAATACTCATTAAGCGATGCTGAAATGACAGCTGCAGGATTCAAAGCCTTAAAATTAGGAAAAATCATTGGTCAAGAAACGTATCGTTGGATCATTTTCACTTCTGGAAAAGGATTAGTTGATGGCTCATTTTATCGTTTACCAAGTTGGGGAACTTATACTTTGGACGGACAAAATTTAGAAAAAACTGGAGTTAAACCTGACATTTATATTAAAAATACGTTCTTAGATCGATTAGAAAATAAAGACCCACAATTGGAACGTGCAATCCAAGAGATCATGAAAGAATTAAAATAATTTACGAAGGTTAATTTACGAATTACGATTGTTTCTTAATCGTAATTCGTAATTCCAAATTCGTAAATCTGACATAACAGTTATGAGAATCATCCCAGCTATAGATATTATCGACGGAAAATGCGTACGATTGTCACAAGGCGATTACGATACAAAAAAAATATACAACGAAAATCCGTTGGAAGTAGCAAAAGAGTTCGAGGATTATGGTATCGAATATTTGCACTTGGTAGATTTAGATGGAGCTAAATCAAAACAAATCATTAATTATAAAACGTTAGAATTAATTGCTTCTAAAACCAATTTAAAAGTTGATTTTGGAGGTGGAATTAAAGCAGATCAAGATATTAGAATTGCTTTTGAATGTGGCGCAAACCAAATTACTGGAGGAAGTATTGCGGTTCAAAATCCAACATTATTTCAAGAATGGATTTCACAGTATGGAAGCGATAAAATCATTTTAGGTGCAGATGCTAAAGATCGAAAAATAGCAACACATGGTTGGTTAGAAACGTCAGAACTAGATGTGATAGATTTTATTCAAGAATATAAAACCAAAGGTATTGATTATGTGATTTGTACAGACATCGCGAAAGACGGAATGTTAGAAGGAACTTCAAACGAATTATATGCAGAAATTTTAGCGACTTCGGAGGTCAAATTAATTGCTTCTGGTGGCGTTTCTTCAATCGATGATCTAATCAAAATAAAAGAATTAGGCTGCGAAGGAGCAATTCTTGGAAAAGCGATTTACGAAGGGAGAATTCAATTGAAAGACTTAAAAAAATTGTACTAATATGCTGAAGAAAAGAATCATACCATGTCTCGACATCAAAGATGGACGAACAGTAAAAGGTATAAATTTCGTGGGCTTACGCGATGCGGGAGATCCAGTGGAATTGGCAAAAAAATATGTAGAAGAAGGCGCTGATGAATTGGTGTTTTTGGATATTACAGCCACATTAGAAAAGCGTAAAACTTTAGCTGAAATGGTTGAAAAAATTGCTTCAGCGATTAATATTCCGTTTACAGTTGGTGGCGGAATTAATTCTGTGGAAGATGCTTCGGCGGTCATCAAAGCTGGTGCAGATAAAGTTTCCGTTAATTCTTCGGCTGTCAAAAATCCTCAATTAATTGCAGATTTAGCAGCTCGATTTGGATCGCAATGTGTAGTCGTTGCAGTAGATACTCGCGATGGAAATGGGACACAAAAAGTTTTCGTAAGCGGTGGAAAAATTGAAACCGAATGGGAAACGTTAGATTGGGTCAAAAAAGTAGAAGAATTAGGTGCTGGCGAGATTCTGTTAACGTCTATGGATGGCGATGGAACAAAAGCTGGTTTCAAAATTGATATTACAAAAGCGGTTGCTGATGCTGTAAATCTTCCAGTAATTGCTTCTGGTGGAGCAGGAAAAATGGAGCATTTTACAGAAGTTTTTACCCAAACCAAAGCAAGTGGTGGATTGGCTGCAAGTATTTTTCACTTTGGTGAAATTTCGATTCCAACACTTAAAAGTTATTTAAAAGAACAAAATATTCCGATACGATGAACATCGATTTCAATAAAAGTAACGACGGATTAGTTCCCGTTATTATTCAAAATTATCTTAACAACAAGGTTTTGATGTTAGGTTATATGAACGAAGAAGCTTTTAACAAAACCCAAGAAATTGGAAAAGTGACCTTTTATTCTCGTTCAAAAAATAGATTATGGACAAAAGGTGAAGAATCAGGCAACTTTTTAGAAGTAAAATCTATCGCAGTTGATTGCGATAACGATACGATTTTAATCAAAGCAAAACCTTTTGGACCAACTTGTCATACGGGTTCTACGACTTGTTTTAAAGAAGAAACCAACCACGGATTTGTATATGAATTAGAACAAACCATTAACGATAGAATTGATTTAGACAACGATCCAGATTCGTATACTAACAAATTATTCAAAAGAGGAATCAATAAAGTTGCGCAAAAAGTAGGTGAAGAAGCAGTCGAATTGGTAATTGAAGCCAAAGACAACAACGATGATTTATTTATTAATGAAGCCGCGGATTTAATGTATCATTATTTAATTTTATTAAAAGCCAAAGGTTTCAAATTAGAAGATGTTGAAAACATTTTGAAATCAAGAGAAAACCGTCCAAGACGAGCTGAATTAAGTCGTTTAGAAATATAAAAGATTGCAGATTAGCAATCTTTTTTGTTTTCAAAAAACTGATGTTTAGCAGAATTAGCCAAATTTATTTGATTTAATTAGAATTAATATAAATAAAAATAATACTTTTGAAATCAAATTAAAATTAGTCTAAATAATCATTACAATATATTCTATTCATATGAAAAAATTATTCATTTCTGCTGCTATCCTTGTCGCTTCATTTATTCAAGCTCAAACGAACACGTTGATGGATGCTGGTTTTTGGAAAAATAATCCTACAATAGAAACTGTAAAAACTGAAATTTCGAAAGGAAACAGTCCTTCTTTTCAAAATGGTGGTTTCTTTGATCCTGTTGTGATAGCGATTAACAACAAAGCAGATTTTAATGTGACTAAATTTTTAATTGAACAAGAAGGAAATTCTGTTGATAAAAAAACGCATCACTCAAGAATTTATCTTCAATGGGCTGCTGCTGCGGGGAATTTAGAATTGGTAAATTATTTATTAGCCAAAGGTTCTGACGTTCATTACAAAGATAGCCACGGTTACGATGTGATCACATATGCAGCAAGTGCTGGAAATCAGAATATCGCAGTTTACGATGCGTTGATTAAAGCTGGTGCTAATCCAAAAATTAAAGGAGAAGATGGTTCAAACTTAATCATGCAAGCGATTGCGAATGATGATGATTTAAAAGTTACAGAATATTTTATTTCAAAAGGTTTATCATTAAGTGATAAAGACGCTAATGGACGTACTGTAGCAGATTATGCTACAAAATTAGGAAACTTATCAATCATAGATAAATTAATCGCGAAAGGAATTAAACCTACTGATCAAGCTTTATTTTTTGCCACACAAGGTTCGAGAACAAAAGAAAATGGCGTAGAAGTTTTCCAAGAATTAATTACAAAATATAAATTAAACCCGAAAGCGTTAAATCCAGACGGACAAACATTATTACACGCTTTGTCTCGCAGAGGAAACTCAGAAACAATCAACTTTATCTTATCAAAAGGTGTTGATGCGAAAATTGCTGATAAAGAAGCAAACACTGCATTAATGGTGGTTGCTGGAGGAAAAAATACAGATTTAATCAATACATTTTTATCAAAAGCAAACAATGTAAATGCGGTTAATAAAAATGGTGAGTCAGCTTTAACGAAAGCTGTTGCTTCTGGTACATCTCAAATCGTTTCTTTATTGTTAGAAAAAGGCGCTAAAGCTTATATTGTAGATAAAGATGGAAATAATTTGGCTTATTATTGGTTCAATTCTTTCAAACCAAATGATGAATCATTCGCAGAAAAACAAGCTTTATTAACAAATGCAAAAGTTGATTTTAAAGCTACTCAAAGTAATGGTGCAACTTTGTTACACATTGCTGTTGATAAAGGAAATGTAAATTTGGTGAAAAAAGCGATTGAATTAGGTGTGAATCTTAATACACAAGATGAAGACGGAAATACAGCTTTACACAAAGCAGCTTTGATTGCGAAAGGTGATGCAATCTTGAAAACTTTGGTTGCTGCTGGAGCGAAAAAAGATATTAAAACAGAATTTGACGAAACAGCTTATGATTTGGCTGGAGAAAACGAATTCTTAAAGAAAAATAATGTGTCTATTGACTTTTTAAAATAATGAAGGAGATGAAATTTAACTTAATCAAAAAATTAGTTGGATTAGTTGTAATCTTAATGGCAACTGCCACTTTTGCTCAAACAACAAAATACAAAACAATGATTCAGATGAATAATTACACGGGAAAAGAAGCCTATGTAGTGATTTCATTAATCAATCCAAAAGGACAATACGAAAAAACTTTAGGTATTTTGGGAACAGATAACGAGTGGTATAACACGTTAAAAGAATGGCACAAATTCAATAGTAAAAAGAAAGAAAAATTAAACGGAATCACAGGTGCTTCAGTTGCTGGAGGAGCGAGAGCGACACGTGTCATCGAGTTTGATACTGCAAAATTGAATAAAGGATACAAATTACGTTTTGAATCTGCTGTAGAAACTCAAAAATACGTCACAAAAGATGCCGAAGTTGCAATAAATTCTTCGGATTTAGACAACAAAGCAGGTATCAAAGGTTCAGTTTATATTAAAGCCGTACGTTTTATAAAAGTTCAATAAAATGACATTATCTATTTGGAGATATGCGCATTTGAGTCTTGCAATTTTATCTTCAGCATTTTTAGTTATTCTATCTATCACAGGAGTAATTTTGGCTGTTGATGCAATAAACGAAAAATCGCCCGCATACAAAGTAGAAAATTTCGATAACATAACACTCGCGCAAGTTTTACCAACTTTGCGCGAGCATTATTTTGAAATAATAGAAGTAAAAGTTGATCACAATGATTTTGTGACAATTGATGCGATGGACGAAGATGGAAATTCGATCAAATCTTACATTGATCCTACAACAGGAAAAAAGATTGGTGAGATTGTTCCAAAAAGTGATTTCATCAATTGGGTCACAGCCTTGCACCGTTCATTATTTCTAAAAGAAACAGGACGAGCAATTGTTGGTGTCGTATCTTTTTTATTAATGTTAATTTCAATAAGTGGATTAATCTTAATCGTAAAACGTCAACAAGGAATTCTAAATTTCTTTACCAAAGTTAACAAAGACTCCTTTTCACAATATTTTCATGTTGTATCTGGACGTTGGTTATTAATTCCCGTTTTAATCATTGCATTAACAGGAACATTGATTTTCTTAGCGCGATTAGAACCTTTAGTTGGTCAACCAAAAGAAATTGAGCATCAAGCTAAAGAAAATTTACAACCAAAAGATTTAAAAGACATTGAATTCTTCAAAAACACGAAATTAAGTAGTGTTGAAAAGATTGAATTTCCTTTTATTCCAGATGATGAAGCAGAACCATTTATCGTTCATTTAAGAAAAAAATCGGTTTCGGTGAATCAAGTAAATGGAGCGATTATTTCAGAATCGTTGAATCCTTATTCAGCAATTGTAAAAAAATTCAATATCGATTTACATACAGGTCGCACTAATGTGATTTGGGCTGCGATTTTAGGAATTGCTTCGCTTAACATTTTATTCTTTATTTGGTCAGGATTTGTAATTACGTTCAAACGTACAAAAACGAAAATTGGCAAAAATAAATATAAAGCCAACGAAGCTGAAATTATCCTTTTAGTTGGTTCAGAAAATGGTGCAACTGTTGGATTTGCTTCAAAAATTCAAGAGCAATTTTTAGCAAACGGAAAAAAATCATTTATCGCTCAGATGAATCAATATGAAATTTATCCAAAAGCAAAACAACTCATCATTTTTACCTCAACTTATGGAATTGGTGATGCGCCTGCGAATGCTAAGAAATTTGAACAATTAATCACACAATTTCCACAAAACCAATCCATCGAATTTTCTGTTGTAGGATTTGGATCAAGAGCCTATTCAGATTATTGTGGCTATGCAGTTAAAGTTGACAAATGGTTGAATGACCAAAAATGGGCTACTCGATTAATTGATTTGAAAACGGTAAATGATAAATCGCCAGAAGAATTCACAAACTGGGTAACTGCTTACAAGGAAACGACAGATATTCCGTTAGCAACAACGCCTGCGATGTATGTTGGAAAAGCACCAAAACTGAAAAATGTTAAGGTTATTTCTACCACTAAAATCACACAAGAAGATGCAACATTTAAAGTTATTTTAGATGTAAAAGAAAAATTCAAATCTGGAGATTTATTAGCAATTTACCCCGAAAGCGATCACAAAGAACGCTTATATTCGGTTGGAAAAGTTGATAATAAATTACAGTTAATTGTTAAATTGCATGAGTTTGGATTAGGTTCTCAATATTTATATAATTTAGTTCAAAATTCTACGATTAAAGCTCGAATTGTAAAAAATAAAGCCTTTAGATTTCCAAAAGCTTCAAAAGTTGTGATGATTGCAAACGGAACAGGAATTGCGCCTTTTCTTGGGATGATTGATGAGAATTCAAAAAATATTGAAACGCATTTATACTGTGGTTTCAGACATGATAATGAAACAACAAAATCTTATCAAGAATTTGCTACGAAACAAATTTCTACCAATCATTTGAGTCAATTTCACATTGCATTTTCTCGTGAAGAAAATAAACAATATGTGATGGATTTAGTCAATCGTGATGCTAAATTCTTTGCTGAAACATTTCAAAATGGTGGAATTCTTATGATTTGTGGCGCTCTCACAATGCAACATGATGTGGAAAAAGTTTTGGAAGAAATCTGTCAACAACATTTGAAGAAATCATTCGAAGAATTCAAAACAAACGGACAATTTTTGACGGATTGTTATTAGAATTTACTCACAATAACAAATGAATAAAACATCATGCAATTCATTCTAAAAAATATATTCACTTTTATACTATTGTATGTTCTAACTCCGATGAATGCTCAAACGGTTGGAGTTAGAGATACAATTTTAATGGGAAGTAAATTCAAAATTACATTGGTTGATTCCGATTCTATTTCCGTTGAAAAAAACATCAATAAAGCAATTGATGAAATGATTAGAATTGAGAATTTGATTTCTGACTGGAAACCAACTTCGCAAGTTTCTCTTGTCAATCAAAATGCAGGAATAAAGGCGATAAAAGTAGATCGAGAAGTTTTTGACTTAACAAAGCGTGCGATTTATTTTTCGCAACTAACCGATGGTGCTTTTGACATTAGCTTTGCGGCAATGGACAAAATATGGAAATTTGATGGTTCAATGGAAAAGATTCCAACTCAGGAAGAGATTTCAAAAGCCATCGAAAAAATCGGTTATCAAAACATTATTTTAGATGAAGAAAATTCAACAATATTCTTAAAAAAAGCTGGAATGAAAATCGGTTTTGGTTCAACAGGAAAAGGTTATGCAGCACAAAAAGCACGAACTTTCATGCAAGACTTAGGAATACAAGCGGGTATAATTGATGCTTCTGGTGATATGACAACTTGGGGAAATCAACCAAATGGAGAACCTTGGAAAATTGGAATTACAAATCCATTTAATCGACATAAAATGTTGGATATTCTCTCAATGAAAAATGCTGCTGTTACGACTTCTGGTGATTACGAAAAATTTATTTTGATTGATGAAGTTCGCTATTCACACATTATTAATCCCAAAACTGGTTATCCTTCAACAGGATTAACAGGGGTTACAGTTATTGGGACGGATGCTGAAATGTGTAATGGTTTTAGCACTTCTATCATGGTTTTAGGAAAAGAAAAAGGATTGAATTTTATCAATCAACAAAAAGATTACGCTGCTCTTTTGATTACAGATAAAGGAAAAATTATTCGTTCAAAAAACTACAAGAAGATTAAACGAAAACTTGAGAAATAACACTTAAAAATGGTGATTTAGATATGCAGTTTCAACGTAAAAATGCTCCTTACAAAGAAGTTTCTGAATCAATTTTATTTATCCAAAACAGCACTTTCGCAATATCAATAATTTAGCTTAAATTATTTAAGTGTATAATAACCATTATATTTAGTAAAAGGTGTTTTTTATAGAAAAAATAGACTCAGTTCTGTAATTTTTGTTATGCTTCATTTTAAATAAAAAGTCGAAATTGCACCTAAACAAAATACAAAAGCTATGAACGACAATAAAAAATCTCATTGGGAACATATATATGAAGTAAAAACTCCAGAAGAAGTGAGTTGAACACAAGAAAAACCAGAAACTTCTTTAAATTTTATTCATTCTTTTGGAGCTGATAAAACAGCTAAAATTATTGATATTGGTGGTGGAGATAGTAAGTTGGTCGATTTTTTATTGGAAGAAGGATATGAAAATATTTCTGTTTTGGATATTTCTGCAAATGCGTTGGAAAGAGCAAAAAAGCGTTTAGGAAATAATGCAGAAAAAGTAACTTGGATTGTTGCTGATATCACCGAATTTGAACCTACAGAACAATACGATATTTGGCACGATAGAGCAGTTTTTCATTTTTTAATAGAAGAAAATGACATCAAAAAGTACCAAAATTTGGTCTCGAAAGCTGTAAAAGGAAAAATGGTTATTGGAACTTTTTCGACAAATGGACCATTAAAATGTAGTGGTTTGGAAATAAAACAAAATGATGAAACGTCGTTAACCTCAACTTTTGAAGCTAATTTTGAGAAAATAGAATGTTTTACAATTGATCATAAAACGCCATTTGATACGATTCAGAACTTTATTTTTTGTAGTTTCAACAAAAAATAAAATGCGTTAGGGATAGTAGTGGAAATCCTTTTTTGTAGACGCGGTGTCTACAAAAAAGATTGTAACGAATAGCCCGCTCAAACGCTAAAAATATAAAAATCATCTCCTTAATTCAGGAGATGATTTTATATTTTTAAAGCTTTATTGTATTCGATATTTCCTTTTTTAATATCATTTAAAATCCATTTCAGTTCAGCATCCGTACGCTTAATTTTATCTTGCAAATTAGGTTGAATAACTTGGTTTGGATAAACACCATGCGCCTGTTCATCTCGCTTTTCAATAGGAGAAAGATAAACTGTACCAACCGAAATTTTGAGTTTGGAATTGGGCAACGTAAATTTTGGCATCAACCCAGCAACCGTTCCATTAAAATCTCCTCCCGTTTCTTCACCTACAAAAAATGCTCGATTTTTTAGTTGAAGATTAGCCGAAATCAACGCCGAAGCAGAGTAAGAACCACCATTTATAATGACATACAAATTGTGGTGATACACGAGCTCTTTATCTATTTTGACATGCGAAAAAGGCATGTGCAATTCGTATTCATTTTTAGCATTTTTTGACGTCGAAAAATAAGTATAACCCGATCCCAACCAAAGCAACGGATAGGAATAAACGGGAAAAAGATTGTACAACGACTTGCCAAAAGAGGTTTTGTTCGCGACGATTTTTTCACCTAAAAATGCCTTGGAATCATCGACCAAATAAGCGTATAAATAGTGCGAATCTTTTAGGTAACCACCACCATTGTTGCGAAGATCAAGAACTAAATTTTGAACTTTATGATTCTTGATATCCGTAAAAACCTCTTTATATAGTTCGCGTATTTTTCCTTTCCTGAAATCAGTTACTTTTAACACCGCAATCGTACTGTCGTTCGTAGGAAAAGTCAAATCTTTGGAATAGGTTTTGGAACTTTTAGAATAGCCGTATTTCTTTTGTTTTATCCTAACTTTTCGCTCAACTTCTTTCTGCTCTTTTGTAATTTTTGGTAGTTCTGAAATCTTATCATTTTTAGGTTTTGGATAGGTACGAAATGTTTTTTTTCGGATGATTGAATTCCCCATTTTAAAAGTTAATTCAACCGAATCTTTAATTCCATTTTCTAAAGTAAAATAATTGAGAAAAGTTCGGTTAAAGACATTATCCGAAAAAGTTTGATTTTCACCATCTCCATAAATACTTTTTTTATATTTATCGTATAAATACTTTGTAGAAACACTATCTATATAAAGCAAAACTGAACCTTGATTAATCGGATTGATTTTACTGTAATCTGTCACTAAAAAAACTGAATCATTTTGCCAAAAAAAACTATAATCACTAAAAGCAGATTTAGATTCTTTGTATTTTTTTTCCTTGCTCTTTTCTAATCGTTTATATATCGGATAAATATCTGTATGACCATGTTCTAAACTTTCGAAAATCGGAAAAAACTTGACATAAAAATCATTTGGTTTCAATGGTTTATCAATTGACTTTTTAAGACTATCAAATTTATAATCAATTTGTTCTTGAGAAGTATATAAATCTAATTTTGGATGATATCTTTTTAGTTTTTTATAAACAAAATCTACATCTTTTTTCAATTTATTCGCAGGAATCTCTTTATCAATATCTGCATTATATTTCTCGACAGAAGCACAACTGCATATCAATAAAAGTGACAAATAAATTAGAGTAAATTTTA
Source organism: Empedobacter sp. UBA5528 (assembly GCF_002426075.1). Taxonomy (NCBI): domain Bacteria; kingdom Pseudomonadati; phylum Bacteroidota; class Flavobacteriia; order Flavobacteriales; family Weeksellaceae; genus Empedobacter; species Empedobacter sp. UBA5528. The sequence continues at coordinate 71,181 of NZ_DINY01000051.1, forward strand.
GTTGCATTAAGGATAATTAAATGAATAATAAGTTACAATATTATTTCACTTCTTGATAAAATTCTTCGATAAAATTTTCCATATACTGATGACGTTTTAAAGCAATTTCTTTTGCTGTTTTGGTATTCATCAACTCTTTTAATTTAAATAATTTATCATAAAAATGTTGCACGCTAGAAGCGTCTTTCGAATTATCGTACGGATTATATAAAATACTACCTACACTTCCGCCATATGCAAAACAACGCGCAATACCAACCGCTCCAATTGCATCTAAACGATCAGCATCTTGCACAATTTCAGCCTCGATAGTTGTTGGTTTATTTCCTTTACTAAATGAAACTTGCGAGACTATTTCCAATACTTTCTGAATTGATTCTTCCTCTACATGAATTGATTCTAAAAATTTTCTAATTAATTCCTCCGATTTATCAACTCCATTATGCAATTTATAATCACCGATATCATGTGTCCAAGCTGCTAATTCAACCAAAAAAGAATCTGCATTTTCAGTTTCTAAAATCTTCTTCGCATTTGTCACCACACGTTCTATGTGAAAATAATCGTGTCCTGTTCCTTCATCTAAAAAAGTTTTTTTGATATAAGCTTGTGTCTGAATAAGTATTTCTTGTTTGTTCATTTTTTAATAATCTATTTCACGCTAAAATAAAAAACTTCAATAACAATGTTATTGAAGTTTTAAATTAATAGAAAAAATACTGTTCTATTGTTTTACAATTTTCTTAGAAACCGATTGTTTATCTGTTTTGATATTAATAATATAAACACCTGTCGGTAAATTTGAAATATTAATTTGTTTCTTATCCGAAGACGAAACTTTTTTTCCGGTCATATCAAAAATATCTACAACTGTTATTTTTTCAGTTGTCTGTACATTTACAATATCTTTTGCTAATGTTGGATAAACAGAAATCGATTTATCAACAGCTAACTCATCTGTATTAAGAGCTCCAGTTGTTCTACCTGTTATCAATACAGTAACATCCTGATTCTTTTTAACTCCTGCGTTATCTATTAAATTTCCTTTATTTGAAATAATAACTTTATATTTTGCTCCTTTTGTTGGAGTCTTTATAAGAACTTGTTCATAATTATCTACTGTATTATCTCCTTTGATTGCAGGACCAGTAACATTATTTAAATCTAATTTCCATGGAAAATAAGTAACATTTGTAGAACTTTCTACTACTCTTAAATCAAAATCATTAATCAATCTTGAAGACTGATTATAAAATAAATCATTTATATTTTTAAAATAAGCTGCTTCTGGGTCTATCCAGGAAATACTTGCTTTCAAAGGTGTTCCATCGGAAGTTATTTCATACACTATATCTGTACCTGAAACTTTTGATTTTCTTTCAAACAATTTTGTATCATCTAATAAAACCTCTGCTGCTTTTTTAGTATTTAATAATCCCCAACCAAAATAAATATCTGGTCCATCATTATCTCCAGCCTCATCAGCAGTATGTAAAAGTAGTGTTTTAGCTTCATCTCCAAAAAAAGTAAATGTAGAATTATTATTTACTAATCTTTGTAACTGAGTCAACATTCCCATTGCCCCCGTCACAATTGGTGCAGAAAAAGATGTACCACTTCCTATAATAAATACATTATTTTGTGTAGGATTTGATGAGTCATATGAAGGAGCAATCAAAGAATCTCCATAAGTAGAAATATCTGGTTTAATTGCTCCATCTTTACGAGGTCCAACACTTGAAAATGTTGCTCTATTATCTTTTGTTAATGTCGTAAATTTATAATCAGTAGTATTCGGTAATTTAACCGCTCCTACAACAATGATATTTTTAGCCAATGACCCCCAACCAATACAATATGCATCATTAATACAATTTTTTGAAGGTATTACTTCCGATGCAGTAAAAGGTGTCCAAATCCCATCTTTGTATTGGAATTTTGGATTAGTATCAGAGGCATCTGGTCCCGAACCATAATAATTACCTGCTGATTTAACAACAATATAATTTGGATTATTATAAACCGTCTTGTCAAAATCAGCATCAGAACTATAATAAGATCCACTCAAAGTAGCACTGGCGTCCTTAACTAAATCTTGATAATTTGTCATATTAAAATACCATCCAGGACCTAATTTATCTGTCTTAGAATAATAATTATCCCATCCTAAATTTACACCATAAGAATGATTAGATAAATTTTCTTTTGCATTTAAAAGCTTCTGTATATTGTTTCCATTTGTTGTTGTATTAAAACTGCTATTTTTTATTTTAGCTTTTGTTAATACTCCTTTAGCTGCATATTGTGGGTATCCATTAAATGAAGCTCTACCTTCGGCTGCAATAAAACCTGATACAGAAGTTGCATGATCAGATATTGCAGTTGCTCCATTTTCGGTATCAAATAATCTGCTTGAATTTCCATAATCAAGATCTCTAAACTCAATATGTGTTCCTAGCGCTGCCCCTCCGTCCATTACTAGTACACTAACATCTTTCCCATTCAAAACAAAACCATTAATACCTTCATTTTGTAACTCAGTAATACCCGCTCCTGTATTTGCTCTAATATCATCAGTTTGGTAAAAAAAAGGTGAATCTTCTATAAAACCTGCGAGATTAGAAATTCCTTTTGATTGATCTACAATTACAGATTTAGCATTCTTATTCTGTAGACTATTAAACTTCTGTTCATTCTTTAATTGCTGCTCTTCCAGTTTTTTATAAAAAATCGCATTATTATCCTGCGCAAAAGAAGCTGACAATCCAAATAATGTAAATAATAAAATAAATGTTTTCTTCATACTATGTTTATTTATGTAATTTTATTCACTAATTATTGAAGGAGTTATTGTTGAATCTCTTATAATTAGTGTATCATTAATTTTAATATGGTCATCATTAATAATCACCGAGTCTATATCATTTTTCTTATTAAGCTCAGTAGAATTGGTCTTACATGACAATAATAATGTAAGTATCATTAATGTTAAATATTTCATGAAATTGATTTATATAAAATTAGAATTAATATCTGAATACTAATTCTAATTCATATTATTATTTTTTTGTATATTTGCACCTCAAATTTGTAAAACGGGACGAGTTCCCAAAATAATTAGTTATACTATGGCTACAAGAATTAGATTACAAAGACATGGTCGTAAAGGAAAACCATTCTTTCACATCGTAGTTGCTGACTCAAGAGCAAAACGTGATGGTCGTTTCATCGAAAAATTAGGTACTTACAACCCAATTACTAACCCTGCAACTGTAGAATTAAATGTTGATTCTGCTGTAAAATGGTTACAAACTGGTGCTGAGCCAACTAATACTGCTAAAGCTTTATTATCTTACAAAGGTGCTTTTATGAAAAAACACTTATTAGGTGGTGTTGCTAAAGGTGCGTTTTCTCAAGAAGAAGCTGACAAACGTTTCGACGCTTGGTTAGAAGCTAAAGGTGAAAAAGTTCAAGCTAAAAAAGACGGTTTAACTTCAGGTGCTGCTGCTGCTAAAGCTGCTGCATTAGAAGCTGAAAAAGCTGTTAATGAAGCTCGTGTAAAAGCTGCTCAGGAAGCTGAAGCTGCTGCACAAGTTGAAGAAACTCCTGCTGAAGAAGCAGAAGGTACAACTGAAGAAGTTGCTACAGAAGAATAATTTTTAAGTTCAGAGACGTTCCAAATGACAAAAAATGATTGCTACTATTTAGGTAAAGTTACAAAGAGACATGGTTTCAAAGGTAATTTAATCATTCACTTGGATACAGACGAACCAGAATTATACGATACTTTGGAAGCAGTGTTCATCGAGCAAGATGGTACACTGGTTCCATTTTTTTTCGAAACTTCTCAGCCTTATCAAGGCACAAAATTATTAGTAAAATTTGAAGATGTTGAAGACGAAGATGTCGACAAATTAATCAATCGCGAACTTTATTTACCTCTAAAATCATTACCAGAACTTTCTGGAACAGATTTTTATTACCACGAAATTGTTGGTTTCACGATTTATGATCAAACAAATACAGAAGTTGGAACGATAAAATCTGTTAACGATTCTGCTGCACAAGCTTATTTTGAAGTAGATGCAAACGGAAAAGAAATCTTAATCCCGATGATTGATGAGTGGATCTTAGAAGTTAATCGTAACGAAAAAGCAATGCTTATCCAAATTCCAAACGGATTATTGGAAATTTATTTGGGGTAACTTATCCATTATAAATCATTTATTTACTTCTATTTTTTGATTGAATTTTTCTAATTGTAAAATCCGGAATTTTCGACATTATATTTATTGTCAATTTCGTACCTTTGCAAACTCAATCGTAATTAAAAAATGGAAGAAGAAAAAAAATCATTGAATTTTATTGAGCAAATCATCGAAGATGATTTAGCCAACGGGATGCCGAAAGAAAATTTACGTTTTCGTTTCCCACCAGAACCAAATGGTTATTTGCATATCGGGCATGCAAAAGCAATCTGCTTAAACTTCGGTTTAGGACAGCGTTACAATGCGCCTGTAAACTTACGTTTTGATGACACTAATCCTGACAAAGAAGAGCAAGAATTCGTAGATTCTATCCGCGAAGATGTGAAATGGTTAGGTTTCGAGTGGGCTGAAGAACGCTATGCTTCTGATTATTTCCAGCAGCTTTACGATTGGGCTGTTCAATTAATTAAAGAAGGAAAAGCGTACATCGACGACCAGTCTTCAGAAGTGATTAATGAACAACGTAAAACACCTTTTGAACCAGGAATTGAATCTCCTTATAGAAATCGTTCTGTTGAAGAAAATTTAGATCTTTTCGAACGAATGAAAGCGGGAGAATTTGAAGAAGGAACACATGTTTTACGTGCAAAAATAGACATGACTTCTCCTAATATGAACATGCGCGACCCTGTTATGTATCGTATTTTGAAACGTCCTCATCACCGTACTGGAGACACTTGGAAAATGTACCCAATGTACGATTGGACGCATGGAGAATCTGATTATATCGAAGGAATTTCACACTCATTATGTTCATTAGAATTCAAAAATCATCGCGATTTATACGAATGGTACGCGAACAATGTGGAACTACCAAATCAACCTCAAAAACCAAAACAACGCGAATTTGCTCGTGGTAATGTTTCGTACATGATTACAAGTAAACGTAAGTTGATGAAATTGGTTCAAGAAGAAGTTGTAACAGGTTGGGACGATCCACGTATGCCTACTATTTCAGGTTTGCGTCGTCGCGGTTATACGCCAGAATCGATTAAGAATTTTTGGAATACAGCCGGTGTTGCAAAACGTGATAATGTATTGGATATTTCGTTATTAGAATTCTCTGTTCGTGATCATTTAAATAAAATTGCTCCTCGTGTTTTTGCTGTTATTGATCCAGTGAAAGTGGTAATCGAAAATTATCCAGAAGGACAAGTGGAGGAATTAGAAATTGAGAATAATCCGGAAGATGAAACAGCTGGAACTCGTATCGTTCCTTTCACAAGAGAAATCTACATCGAACGTGAAGATTTTATGGAAGAAGCGCCTAAAAAATTCTTCCGTTTATCATTAGGAAACGAAGTTCGTTTGAAAGGTGCATATTTCATTAAAGCTGAAAGAGTAGAAAAAGATGCTGAAGGAAATATCACAACAATCTATGCAACTTACGATCCTGAAACGAAGTCTGGAAGTGGAACTGAAGCTTCTAAACGTAAAGTAAAAGGTACGTTGCATTGGGTTTCTGCAACAGAGAATATTCCGATCGAAGTTCGAGAATATGATCGTTTATTTACAGTTGAATCTCCAGATGCAGAGAAAGATGTTGACTTTTTACAATTTGTCAATCCAAATTCTTTAACTGTAAAAGAAGGTTTTGCTGAGCCTGCTTTGAAAGAAGCCAAAGTGGAGGATAAATTCCAGTTTCAACGTATTGGATATTTTGCTTTAGATCGTGATTCTTCTACAGAAAAGTTAATTTTCAATAGAACAGTTACCCTTAAAGATACTTGGGCAAAAGTCAATAAATAAAAAAAACTATTTCATTAAATATCAAGCTCGAACAAATTTGTTCGAGCTTTTTTTATTATATTGTAAAATACAAAATCAATCCCTTATATAAATGGATTACTTAGAGAATAAAAATTCGATAAAAAACTGGAATGAAGATGATCGTCCTCGCGAAAAATTAGCTTTAAAAGGGCGTTCGTCACTTTCTGATACCGAATTGTTAGCGATTATCATGGGAAGTGGAAATCGTGATGAATCCGCTGTAGAGTTAGCAAAACGAATCTTAAATTCTGCAAACAATAATTGGAATGAATTAGCAAAATATTCAATTGTAGATTTATGCAAATTCAAAGGAGTTGGAGAAGCAAAAGCAATTTCGATAATCACAGCAATGGAAATTGGAAGAAGACGAAATTCGCAAGAGATTTTAGAACGCGACAAAATTACTTCAAGCAAAGACGCAGCCATAATTTTACAACAACAAATTGGTGATTTACCAAACGAAGAATTTTGGGTAATGTTTCTCAATCAAGGAAATCGAATCATTAAAACTGAGCAAATTTCACGAGGTGGAATTAATCAAACCGCTGTCGATATTCGAGTAATTTTTAAACGTGCCTTAGAGTTAATGGCAACTGGAATGATACTTTCTCACAATCATCCTTCTGGAAATCTTACTCCAAGTCAGTCTGATATACACATTACTCGAAAAATAAAAGAAGGTGCCACTCTTTTAGATATTCAAGTTTTAGATCACATTATTGTTTCTCAAAAAGATTTTTATTCATTTGCGGATGATGGTCTAATTTGATATCTTTAAGCTTTATTGAAAACTATTTTGAGTCAAAAAATCATCATATTTACAGAAAAAATAACGAATCGAATTGAATATATTTTCGATTTTATTTTTCATAATTTTTCTGGAATTGACTACAAAACGACTACAGATTTTGATGAGTTTTCACAATCAATTTTACCAAAAATCAACTTTTCAAATCAATTTTTAGAAAATGAAATCAATTATAAAGTTGATGATATTTTATTGGAAACTACCATTCAAGAAAATGTTGATTATTCAATTTTAAACGAATTTGGGAAATGTTTTTATTGGCTTTCTCGTTATGAAGAATACATTGCAAAACCAGAAAAATTTGATAAACACAATCGTTTTTTAGGTTCGGATTTAGATTATTCGAAACCAATTGTAGATGAAATTTGTATTGAAATTCAAAAAAAGATAAAGTCTAAATTTCCTGAAATTTATTTTAAACAGAGAGTTTTCAAACAGATTAATACTCATGACGTAGATTATGCATGGAAATATCTTCATCATTCTCCTAAAATAAAATTTGGTTCACTTTCAAAGAAAATTTTAAAAGGTGATTTCAAAGAATTTCAGAATCAAATCAAAATTTTAAATCAGCAAAAAAAAGATCCTTACGATACATTTGATTATTTGAAAGTTTTAGCTGAAAAACATCAAATCGAAACAGTTTTCTTTTGGTTATTGGGCGATTATTCTACTTTCGATAAAAATCATCATTGGAAAAATAATGCTCAAAAAAATTTAATAAATAACATTTCAACTTGGGCAAAAATTGGAATTCACCCTTCTTATCAATCTAATTTTGATGAAAATAAATTAACAATTGAAATTAATCGATTAGAAAAAATTAGCAATCAACCGATAAAAAAATCACGTCAACATTTCATTAAATTGAATTTCCCTTACACTTATCAACAATTGTTAATAAATGAAATTTTGGAAGATTACACCATGGGATTCCCACATCAATTAGGCTTTAGAGCTGGAACATCTACTCCATTCAAATGGTTTGACTTATCAAGAAATCAACAAACATTGTTAAAAATATATCCTTTTGTCGCAATGGATGTTACATTGAAAAATTATTTAAAATTAACACCGCAACAAGCTTTAGAGGAAATAAAACGATTGAAACAAACAATTAAAGCCACAAACGGAACGTTTATAACATTATTCCACCAATCAAACTTGAACGAAGATTGGACTGAATGGCGAAAAGTTTACGAAAGTATTTTTAAATGATAAAAAGAGTTTCTCGAAAAAAATTAGATGTTAATAAATATACCGAATGTCTCAACAAATCGGTGAATTACCGCATTTATGCCGAAGTTTTTTATTTGGATGCTTTAGTTGAAAACAATTGGGATTGTTATGTTTTGAACGATTATGAAGCCATAATGCCTTTGCCATATACAAAAAAAATTGGTATAAAATTTATTACACAACCAATTTATTGTCAACAATTAGGAGTTTTTCATCAAGAAAATTTCTCAAAAGAAACTTTTCAACTTTTTGAGAAAAAACTACATCGAAATTTAGTGAGAGCTTATGCTTTTAATGAGGAAAATACAGAGATGTTTGAACCGAAGGGACAGAAAAAGGTTAATTATATTTTAGATTTGAATCAAGATTATGAAATTTTATTTTCAAATTACAGTAGAAATAGAAAAAATGAAATTCGTAAAGTAGAAAAATCCAATTATAACATTGAAAAAGTTACTCAATTAAATCGATTTTTCAAAATAAATTCATCTTATGAATATTTGATCGCAAATAATTTAATAAACTATTCGCAAGAAAAAATTCAAAGTTTATTTAATCAAAAAATTATTAATATTTATGAAATTTTTGATCAAGAAGAAAATTTAATTGGTTGTCAACTAATCATGATTTCTAAAAATCGAGTTTATAATTTTGCTTTTGCAAGAAATAAGAATTCAAAAAGTAATTTTGGATCAGCTTACATAATAGATTACATTATCAAAAACTTTTCTAATTCAGAATTAACACTTGATTTCGAAGGTTCTATGATTCCTTCTATAGCTAAATTTATGCAAGGTTTTGGTGCTATAAAAAATCATTATACAAACTATTCTAATTTAGACTTTTTGACAAAGAAAAATTAATTCACGATAGCCATTTCCAACAGAAAGTTTCTTTGCTAAATTATGATCAATTTTATTTCGATAATCTATTTTTTCGACAATTATATTTTCACGTTTTAATCTTTCTTGAAAGTCCTGTCCATGCAATCTCAATAAATCTTTTTCGCCATAATTTTTTAATCGTTCTTCTTCTGTCTTAAATTCAGCATTTTCAAACGTATTATTTATTGGATGAATAGGAGTTTGAATCAAAGCTTTTCCTCCTTTTTTTAGAACGCGAAACAATTCATCAATTGCCTTTTTTTCGTTTGGAATATGCCCTAAAACATGACAACAAATTATATAATCAAATGTGTTATCAGGATAATTTATTGAAGTAATATCCATTTCTTCATCAGCAAGATTAATGTTAATATCAGCATTGATATAACGTAAATTATCGGTCTGTTTAAAAATATTTTTCAATGCGTCTTCTGGAGCAATATGCAATAATTTATTCGGTTTAACCAATAAATCTGTTTCATTTTTTATAAACTCTAACAAAACTCTTGTCCTTTCTAATGAACCACAATTTGGACATTCAGCATTTTCTCGGTTATCTATACCGTTTGATTTATCCAAAAACTTAGAAAAAGATTGTTCGCAACAATTACAATAAAAATTATTTCCTTTCAGAAATAATCCATTCAATTTCTTTAAATTTTTTCTATTATTAATTCTTATCTTTTCGGAAAATATTTTTTTATAAAATGTTTTAATTGCATTCATTACTTACAAACGTTAAGACTGCTATTTTATGATATTAAATTTATTCAAAAAAAATATATTTCCTTTTTACCATACAGTTTCAGATAAAAGATTAATTCATATCGATCAATTATATCCATTAAAATCTATTGATCAATTTCAACGTGAATTAGATTTTTTTCAGAAAAATTATGTCAATATTTCTATGATTGAATTAATTGATTTATACGAAAAAAATGGTTCTATTCCTCAAGAAAATTACTTTCATCTTAGTTTTGATGATGGTTTGAAACAATGTTACTCTATAATTGCTCCAATATTAAAAGAACGAAATTTAGATGCAACTTTTTTTATCAATCCAAATTTTATTGACAATCAAGAAGTTTTTTATCGGTATAAAGTTGCTTTCATTTTAGAAAACATTACAGACAATAACCTTAAAAAAGAACTTTTAAATTATTCTATTCATGATCTTAAAAAAATTAATTCATTAATTTTAAAACAAGAAATAAAACTAAATGATGTTGAAATTTATTTGAATGAAAATGAAATTAAAGCATTAATTCATCAAGGCTTTACAATTGGCGCACATTCAATGAATCATCCTTATTATCGCGATATTTCTTTTGAACAACAACTTATAGAGACAAATGAAAGTTTAGATTTTATCCAACAAAAGTTTAATTTGGATTATCGAGTTTTTTCTTTTCCTTTTACAGATGATGGAGTTTCTATAAACTTTTTTAATACTATAAAATCCGATTTTACATTTGGTACGGCAGGAATAAAAAACGATGAGATTTCAACAAATATTCAGCGACTTCCGATGGATAATTGTATTTCTAACCCAGCAATTTTTATAAAAAAGAATCGTTATAAATTTTATATTCAGAAACTACTACAGAAGCATGTTGTTTCTCATTAATTAATTTTTAAATCTATAGAAAAAATTCTCTTTGGATTATCGTAAAGTTTAAGAATATTTCCTTCATAATTCTTTGGTGTATAAATAGCACACATTGTATTTTCTACATGATATAGATTTTTATGAAATTGTTTAGGAACTCCTTTTATAATTGCATTCAATATTTCAAAACGTATCTTTTCTGGCGAGAATGCATAATCATGCCAAATAACGATAGAGTTTTCATGAATCAGATGTTCAAAAACATTTTTTGTATCCGAAACTACAAAATCAAAACGATGATTTCCATCGATAAAAATTACATCAAATTTTTTATTCAATCCTGAAAAATCAAATTTAGTCGAGTCTCCTAAATGTTGTTTTATTTTAGATTTATCTTTTATAAAAAAACCATGTGCATTTTCATAATCTTGTGAAAAGTTATACGTTTTATAATCCTTTGTATCTAAATCTAACGTATTCAAATCATCAGCAACATCAATCAAATTAACAATACTTTCTCCTCTCCAAGTTCCAATTTCGAAATATTTACATTGTTCAAATTCTTTACACGCATTTTTCAGCAGTAATAAATCTGTAATCAAAGAACCGCCATCTAAAAAAGCAACTGTATCTAATTTTCCGTCAAAATTTGGAAATAATTGATCTAAAGAAACTTGATTTAGTCCTTTCTTATAATGATTTGGCGTTTTCTTTTCCCAATTTTCATTTTGGTCAATGATAATATTTAATAACCAAGGATTCTTACAAATTTGAAAAAATCCATTTATAAATTTTGATATTTTTTTTGATAATGACATTTTTAAATATTTTTTAAATACTTATTAAACAAATAATATGCGTATAATCCAGAAATTAAGAAAGTTATTAACATACCTAAAGCTGCTCCTTCTATTCCATAAAAAGGAATTAATAGCGCATCAAAAATAACTAAACAAACAATTGAGAGGATTGATACTCTTACATTCCAATCTGATCTTCCTATTGTACTATTCAAGTTAATGTATAATACTCTAAACAACATTGCTAAAACAACTGCTATTGTTGCAATAAAAAAAACTGTACCACCAGTTAAATAACTTTTATTGAAAAATAACTCGATTATAAAATCTCTAAGAAAATAACTTCCTAAAAGAATACTAATTCCTATAGGAATGAATAGCTTATAATAATTTTTTATATAAAATTTCAGAAAATCCTTGTTCTGACTATTTTTAATAATTCGAGGAAAATCGGTTTGAAATAATATAGTCGGAATAAATAATAAATTCATAGGCAAAAGAATCGCAACTTTATACAAAGCAATATCTTTATCTGTCATAAAAATCGCAATCATTCCAATATCAATCGAAAACAATAACTCTGAAGCGAAATAAGCCAAAGATTCCATTCTTCCATATTTCCACATCATTTTCCAATTCATTTCACTTAAACCACTTATTGATTGTTGTAAAATTGTTTTAGAATAGAAAAATAAACTAATAAAAGGTGTAATCGCCAGCGAAATCATATAACCAATTGCTCCAAAGTTGATGGTTAAGAAAAATGTAAAAATCAGTCCCAAACAGTTAATCAATATATTTAATGAAGCAAACTTTTTATTAAAACCATTTATACGATAATCAATTGTAAGATGTGATTGGAAAAATAAGCCCAAAAGACGAACAGAAAACAAGAGAATAATCCACAATAAATGATCAAATTTTATGGCATAAAAATTAGCAATTACAATAAAAAGACTACATAAAATAAGCTGATTAATAACACCATTTCTAAATAATTTTCGACTTAGGTCTTTACGTGTTTGTTCATTTTCTTCACCAGCACCAAATTTCATCAAAACCTGTAATGAACCTAATCCATTCCATGGCGTAACAAACCCAATGATAGATGCGATAAGTGTTATACGACCAAATTCATCTTGAGGAATCATTTTTACAATGAAAATGGTATTAATCAACATCACTAATTTTTCTACCACAAAAGATAAAAAAACGTAAAAACCATTGTTTTGTAAAAAGGATTGTATGAATTTGATTAAATCTTTCATTCTAAAACTTTCGTGTAGACATCATCAAATTGTTGAGCAATTTCTTCCTTAGAAAAATTATTCAAAACATAATTATTTAATTCCTTTGGTGTTGCAAATTCATAACCTTCTATCACCTCAACCATTGCTTTATAAAGTGCTGATTCATCATTTTTATTCACAATAAATCCAAAATTATTTGGCATAAATTCTTTAATTCCACCAACATCACTTGCGATAACAGGAATTCCCGAAGCAAAAGCTTCTATTTGTACACAAGGTTGATTTTCATAATTACTAAAAAGTACAAAACAATTCACATTTTTCATCTTTTGATTCACTTCAAAATGTTGTAATCGCCCAAAAGATTTTACAAAAGCAGACAAATTATTTTCTTCAACAAAATTATTAATCAAAGTTAAATCTCCATTTCCTCCAATCTGAAATTCAAAATCATAGCCATTATCAACTAACTTTTTAACAACATTCAACATTCCTAAAATATTTTTATGTTCATTTTCTAAATGCGAAAGATGTAAAAAAGTTATTCTTTTTATTTTACAATCTTCTTTTACCGAAAACAATTCTACATCCACAACATTTGGAATAATTTTTACAATTGTTATAGGATAAATTTTAAGTATTTTCTGTGCTAAATCATTTGAAACAGGCGTTAAAACATCTACCTTTCTAAGTATTTTTTTAATTAAAAACTTCTTGTAAAATGGAAATGAAATAAAACGTTCTGGAGAAAATCCTGTCCAATGCTCTGTTAAAACTATTGGTTTTTTGTATTTATTTTTCAAAAACAAAGCAACTAAACCAGCTGGATAAACAACATTGAGATGAATTATATCAAAATTATTAACCAAAGAAACTCCTTTCAGAAAAGCTATAAATTGTTTGATTAAATTAAACGGACGAAAAAAAGATGGTTTAAAATAAACAATTATTTCCCTTACATTTTGGTTGATAGAATCATCTATTTCAAAATTAGATTTTAAATTTTCATCTTTTACTGCATGAACAAGCGTCACATTATTTAAAGTAGAGATAGAACGTAAATGGCGCTGAATAAAATCTCCATTATCTAAAAAAATTCTACTCGGATACCAAGATGCTAAAGCTAAAATATTTTTTCTCGAATTATTCACCTAACTTTTTATAACGTTTCAGTTCTTTCATTACAAAGTAAAGTTGAACCAAATAGCCCATTCCTGCAAAGAAAGAATATAGAGATAACGTCAAAAGTATGTTTTTATTTAGTCCGCCAATCACACAAGTAATCAATGTGACGAAAACCAAATAAATATTGAAGTATAGTGCGTAATGATTTTTCTTGATAACCACAACTATTTGCTGAATAGGATTCATTGCAGAACGACACAAAATCCAAAATGAAAGTATCCACGTCATAATATGCAGACCTCGCCATTCTGGTCCAAGCATCCACTCGAGAATAAAAATTCCGATACAATTCATCAACAAAAGAAAAACAGCAATTGCTCCAACATTGTACAGCACCACTTTTTTCGATAAATCATATAATTGATGTGAACGATGATCAATCATTGCAGCAGATTTCTGAAAGAAAACTTTAGACATCGAATTGGAAAGCAACGTCAAAGGAACAACCAAAACTTTAGCTGAATTTCCCACAAAAGCTACATCTTCTTTCAAGAAATAAATCGCGATCATAATTGGCAATAAATTGTTAGCAATTGCATTCAACGATTCTGAGGGTAATGTATATTTTATGATTTCTTTGTTCTTAGAAATTGTTCGTTTAGCCAACCCAAAGTCAATGGAAGAAAATCGTCCTTTTGTAATTGAAAAATAATATGCACAAGACAAAATAGTTCCGAAAATTGTTCCATAAATCAATCCTGTTTCTTTGTAGCCTATCCAATAAAAAATGAACTGAAAAAAAACCGAAAACAACGCATTAATCACAAATCCAGTCGAAATACTTTTGAATAATTTATACTTTGTAAACAACGTATTTTGTACATTGTTCCAAGCTGTAAATACCCCTGCAACACAACTTAAGAAAACAATAAATAAGGAGGTTTTGAATGTGAAAATTTTTTCTAAAATAGCATAACCCAAAAAGAATAAAATCGTTACAATACTACTCACTAATAATAAGGTTGTAAACAAATTTCTAATCGCTTTCGATGATTTCGAAATCACGAAAATATTCTCTAAACGAAATGTTGTCAAAATAGAAAGAATGGCCACAAAACTCAAAAAAGCATTGTAAGTTCCCGATGCTTCTGGACCATAAATTCGAGCCAAAATAATTCCGCCAATAAACATAATCACTTGCGCAATTGTGTTACCTGCCAACAAAGACAAAACACCTTTGGCATTCTTCGTTTTAAATTTTTCTAACTTCGCTTTCAATTGATATTTTCTTCATCAGCAAATCTACATAAAATCCTTAGCTTTGCATTTATGAACACAATAAAACACGTTTTTTTCGATCTTGATAACACACTTTGGGATTTCAGAAAAAATGCAAAATTCGCGCTAGATGAGCTTTACAAAAAGTATGATGTAGAAAATAGATATGGTTTTACATTCGAGGAATTTCATCCATTTTATCACGATAGCAACGAAGGTCTTTGGGCTTTGATTCGTGACAAAAAAATTACAAAAGAAGAATTACGTGCTCGTCGTTTCAAAGAAGCTTTTGATAATCTTGGGATTGATAATGATGCTCTAGCAAAGATTTTTGAAGATGAATACATGGAAACGATTACCAATTACAATGAAGTGGTGGATGGAGCAATGGAATTGTTGGATTATTTGAAACCAAAATATCAATTACACATTATCACAAATGGATTTATCGAAGTTTCGAAACGTAAAATTGAAACATCAGAATTAAATGGTTATTTTGATACGGTAACTTATGCAGACGAAATCAAAATCTTGAAACCTGATCCTCGTATTTTTTCTTTGGCAATGGAAAAATCTGGTGCTAAAAAAGATGAATCAATTTACATTGGTGACGATTGGATTGCGGATGCTGTTGGCGCAAAAGCTTTCGGAATGTCAGCGATTTTCTTTGATCGATTAGATGATAATTTTTCGATGGATGATGTTCCTACAATTACACATTTAGATGAAGTAAGAAATTATTTATAAACTTAAGGTTCAGAAATTCTGAACCTTTTTTTATGTCAGAAAAAAATCTATTTTTGATAAAAATTACTCAATACTTATGAATTTAAACAACCTAAAATTTCCGCTTGATATAAAGTTTCATATTGCAACTTTTTCCAATGATTTTTCTGTAACAGATGCTAATAATCAACCTGTGTTTTATGTACGCGAAAAAATTCTTTCGTGGCGAGATGTGAT
Organism: Empedobacter sp. UBA5528; assembly: GCF_002426075.1. Taxonomy (NCBI): domain Bacteria; kingdom Pseudomonadati; phylum Bacteroidota; class Flavobacteriia; order Flavobacteriales; family Weeksellaceae; genus Empedobacter; species Empedobacter sp. UBA5528. The sequence goes on from NZ_DINY01000051.1 coordinate 87,178, forward strand.
TAAAATCTACCGTGATTCATCGAAAAAAGAAGAACTTTTTCAACTTCGTTCGAATAAAATCATCGATTTTCAACAAACTTTTACCATTACAGATGCGAACGGAAATGTTGTTGGTAAAGCAAAACGAAAAACTTTCAAATCCTTTTGGAAAGCGACTTTTCATATTTACGACGCAAATGATAATCATTTATTTACAATCAACGAACGTAGTGGTTTTACGCGTATGATGGACGGAATGGTTGGAGAAATTCCCGTTGTAGGATTTTTCTCAGGTTATATTTTCAATCCAAAATATGTTTTAACTGATTTACAAGGAAGAGAAATGATGGAAGTATCAAAAGAACCTTCATTCTTTGGACGAAAATTTAAATTAAATCAATATCAATCATCCGAAAATGATACACTTTTTGTTTTGAGTTTTATGATGATGCTCATAAGCGATAGAGATCGAGGATAATTTTATTTAAAAAAATATTTGCAGATTCAAAAATAGTCTTTATATTTGCAGTCCAAAATAAGAACAATAGTTTCTTATCCGGAATGGCCGAGTGGCGCAACTGAATAGCGCACTTGATTACGGCTCAAGAGGTTACAGGTTTGAATCCTGTCTCGGTCACAAAAGCAAAAGCTCATCAAAATTTGATGAGCTTTTTATTTTAATACACTTCTGTTTCTTGCGGAATTTCTTCTACTTTTTGAGATTTTTTTGTCATAAAAAATATACAATTCCCAAACCACGTAAACCAAAAAATATAAAATCCGAAATGGAAAGTCTTTTTCAATAAACGATGTGAGGTTTCAGTAAAATCGTAATAGCAATAAATTAATCCAATAATTCCCATAAAAAGGAAAATGAGAGGCAATAACAAACGTTTAAAACGTTTCGTTGTTTTCTCATTCCAAATGGATAATACGATAAAAATAACAGCTTGTATAGCGAATAATAACAAGGCTGTTTTCCACCACGATTTCAGGATCGTATATTCGTTGTAAATAATTGTGATTCCTATTTTACCGATGAATGACATTTTCGAAATCATTATTCCAGAAAGTAAAGAGGAAAATGCCAATATGAGAAGATGTATAATTTTGTTTTTCATTTTAATTAAAATATAAGAAAGCAACACCAAATATTAATCCAATTAGAATTAACAAACCTACTACTGCATTATAAAATTTATGCCAACCTGATTCATTTTGAGAAAATTCCTCAAAATTTAACTTTGGATTAAATAGTTTTAAAATAATATATCGAACTCGTATTCCAAAAATTTCTATTATAAGTTCACTAATCGCAATAAAAATTATTTCAAGAATAATCTGCATATAAATAATTTACAATCTAATATAAAACAAAAAAGCCTTGCAAATGCAAGGCTTTAAATATTTTGATGAATAATTCTCTTATAAATTAATTGAGAAATCCATTAATTTTTTGAACTCTTTCAAACGTTCAGCTAAACCATCACGTGTTAAATCTCCTAATGATTCAGTACCGAATTTTTCACATGTTACAGATGCTAATGCAGATCCGTAAACAATTGCACGTTTCATGTTATCGAAAGAAAAATCGTTTGTTTTTGCTAAGTATCCAGAGAAACCTCCTGCAAATGTATCTCCTGCTCCTGTTGGATCGAAAACATCTTCTAATGGTAAAGCTGGTGCAAAGAAAACTTGTTCTTCTTGGAATAATAAAGCTCCATGTTCACCTTTTTTGATGATAACTGTTTTTGGTCCGAATGTCATGATTTTTTTAGCAGCTTTCACTAAACTATATTCACCTGACATTTGACGCGCTTCTTCGTCATTAATAGAAATTACATCAACATCTTTGATCACATCCATCAACTCATTCCAAGCACAATCCATCCAAAAGTTCATTGTATCTAAAACAACCAAACCTGGACGATTATCTAATTGTGTCAACACTCCTTTTTGTACCAATGGATGTAAGTTTCCTAACATCAAAACGTCTGGAGATTTGCGATCTTGAGGAACAACTGGATTAAACGTTTCTAAAACATTCAATTCTGTTGCTAACGTATCCCGTGTGTTCAAATCGTTATGGTATTTACCTTCCCAAAAGAATGTTTTTCCTTCTTTTACGATTTCCATTCCATCTAAATTAATTCCTTTTGAAATTAATAAATCGATGTATTCTTGTGGAAAATCTCCACCAACAACTGAAACGATTGCTGTATCCACGCCCAATAAAGAAGACGCCATACCGATATATGTAGCGGCACCACCTAAGATTTTATCTGTTTTTCCGAAAGGAGATTCTAATTTATCAAAGGCAACTGTACCAACTGTTAATAAACTCATTTTATATTCTTGATTAAATAGTTTGCAAATATATTGAATAGATTTGAATTAAGTCATATTAAGACAATGCATTAGCCAAATCAACAAAAGCAACTTCGGTTTGTTCTCCCGAAATCATATCTTTTACCGTCGCTTTTTGCTCTGCAATTTCTTTTTCACCTAAAAGAATTACTTTCTTAATTCCTTTTTTATCAGCATATCCCATCTGCTTTTTCATTTTTGCATCATCAGGATAAACCTCTGTATTAATTCCACTTTGACGTAATTGTTTCACCAATTTCATTGCCTCAGCAGCTTCTTTCGTTCCGAAATTAATGAACAACGCTTGAATATTTGTTGAATCTTCTAAAGCTGGGAATAAATTATTTTCTTCTAAAACCAAATACGTACGATCTAATCCAAAAGAAATTCCAACTCCAGAAATATCTTTCAATCCGAAAATTCCTGTCAAATCATCGTAGCGACCTCCTCCACCAATAGATGAAGAGAATTCTCCGATTTTCGCTTTCACTTCGAAAATAGCTCCAGTATAATAATCTAAACCACGTGCTAATGTCAAGTTCAAAACTAATTCAGCCGATTGTAAACCAATAGTTGTTGTATTTTCAAAAACAAATTCTAATTCTTCAATTCCTTTTAATCCTGTTTCCGAAGATTTTAAAATTTCTTTTAATTGAGCAAATTGTGTTTTATAATCTCCATTCATTGAGAATAAAGGTGATAAAATTTCAATCGCAGAATCAGAAATTCCTTTTCCACGCATCTCTTCTTTCACCGCTTCTTCACCAATTTTATCCAACTTATCTAAAGCCACAGTAAAATCAATCAATTGAGCCGAAATATCTGCTACTTCTGCTAAACCTGACAAAATTTTACGGTTGTTGATATGAATTTCAACTGGCGTTTTTAATTCTGTAAAAACTGAATCATATAATTGTACAAAATCAACTTCTTGTAATAACGAATCCGAACCTACAACATCTGCATCACATTGAAAAAACTCACGGAAACGACCTTTTTGAGGACGATCAGCACGCCAAACTGGTTGAATTTGGTAACGCTTAAATGGAAAAGTAATTTCATTTTGATGCTGTACAACATAACGTGCGAAAGGCACAGTTAAATCGTAGCGCAATGCTTTTTCTGAAATTTGCGAAATTACTTTTTGACTATTTCTATCTGTTAACAATTGCGAATCAACTTTTGCTAAATAATCTCCAGAATTCAAAATCTTGAAAATTAAACGGTCTCCTTCTTCTCCATATTTACCTGTTAAAGTTGATAAATTTTCGAATGATGGAGTTTCGATTGGAGAAAATCCGAACAAAACGAATTGTTTTTTAATCGTGTTGATAATATATTGACGACGATTCACTTCTAAAGGCGAGAAATCTCTTGTCCCTTTTGGAATCGATGGTTTTTGAATTGCCATTTTTTCTAAATCTTTCTTTTAAAGATGCAAAAATACATCATTTTGATTTTTAACTCGACATTTTGTTTCAAAATCATTGTTTTAGGATTGAAAATCATTATAAAAAATCATAAATCAAACTTCGTGAATCCTAAATCCTAATTAATATCGTAATTTTGCTTTTATGTATTTGAAAGAACTTAAAGCGCGACAATTCAAGAATTTTGATGAAAATAATTTCGAATTTTCTCCAAAGATTAATGCATTTGTAGGACAAAATGGGAAAGGCAAAACCAATGTTTTGGATGCTATTCACTATTTAGCTTTAAGTAAATCGTATCTAAATCATTCGGATGCGATGAATATTCAGTTTGATTGTGATTTTTTTACATTAGAAGGAACTTTTGATCGAAATGAATCTGATGATGTCATTTTTTGCTTAGTTCGTTCTGGTCAGCCCAAACAACTAAAGCGAAATTCGAAATCGTATGATCGTATTTCTGATCATATTGGTCAATATCCTTTGGTGATGATCTCACCTTATGATAACGATTTAATCAAAGAAGGAAGTGAAGTTCGACGCAAATTTTTGGATAATATTATTTCGCAATCGAATAAGCAATATTTAGCTGATTTGATGCGATACAATAAAGTTTTAGTTCAACGAAATGCGTTACTAAAATACTTTGCTGCAAATAATACATTTGATTCAACTTCTTTGGAAATTTATGATGAAGAATTGATTCATTTAGGAAAGAAAATACATGAAGTTCGAAAAGAATTTATTCAAACTTTTTTGGATGCTTTCCTAAAATATTACAACGAAATTTCTGAAGGTCGAGAAAAAGTGAACATCGAATATGTTTCGCAATTAAATGATGCACCTTTTGAAACGGTTCTAAAAGAGGCTTTGTACAAAGATCGTTCGACACAATATTCGACAGCCGGAATTCATAAAGATGATTTATTGTTTACGATTACCAATTATCCAATCAAGAAATTTGGTTCGCAAGGTCAACAAAAATCGTATTTAATTGCATTGAAATTGGCCCAATTAGAAGTTATCAAATCTTCATTAAACATTACTCCATTATTATTATTGGATGATATTTTTGACAAATTGGATGAACATCGTGTGACACAATTGATAAAATTAGTGAACGAAGAACGTTTTGGACAAATCTTTATTACCGATACACATCCCGAAAGAACAGAGCAAATCATTAAACAAATTAATTCTGAAAGTAAAGTTTTCCGTTTATGAAAAAGTACGAAAAAAGAAGTAATCAGCAAACGCTTGGTCAAGCTTTGGAGCATTTCATTAAACAAAGTGGAAAAGAAGAATTGATTTGGGAAGTCAAAGCAGAAGAGGCTTGGCAAACGGTAATGGGAAAATTTTTCGAGAAATATACGGACCGAGTTGAAGTAAGACAAAGAGTTTTGTATGTAAAAATTAATTCTCCTGCGATGCGACAAGAATTATTGATGGGAAAATCAAAGATTCTAGCTAATATAAATGAAGAAATTAAAAAGGATTTTTTAGTTGACGTAAAAATATTTTAAATGCCTTACATCGAACATTCTACTTACCCTACACCTAATTTCATCAATCGAAATGCGCATCTTTCTACTATTATTCCAGCGAAATTCAAGAAATATCCTGTTCCAGATTACACAAGAGAAAATATGGAAACCGATGATGGCGATTTTCTGAATTTGGATTGGCGATTTCAAGAAAATAAAGACAAATTAGTTATACTTTTTCACGGATTAGAAGGCGATTCGAAACGAACGTATCTTAATTCGTGTTCAGATTATTTTTATGATAAAGGATTTAATATTCTGGCTTGGAATCATCGCTCTTGTGGAGGCGAAATGAATGACACTTGTCGTTTGTATCATCATGGATCAATTGATGATGTACACAGAGTTGTAGAAAAAGCGTTGAAAGAAAATTATCAAGAAGTTTATTTGATTGGCTATTCGATGGGTGGTGCTTTGGTTTTGAATTATCTTGGAGGTTATGAAGTTTCGAACAAGATAAAATCTGCTGTTGTTTTTTCTGCACCAATTTCTCTAAAATCATGTGCTGACACATTGAAAATATTTCCGAATACAATTTATTTTAAAAATTTCAAACGCACTTTAGTTCCAAAATTTAAAATAAAAGCAAAACAATTTCCAGGAGTTCTGAATGAAAAAATGATTGATAAGATCAAAACATTTGATGAAATTGATGATTATTTTACTGCACCAATGCATGGTTATAGCAGCAAAGAAGATTACTATCACAAAGCTTCGCCTGCAACTGTTTTAGATCATATCAAAACACCATGTTTGATTGTCAACGCTGCAAATGATCCTTTTTTAGGGAAAGATTGTTATCCTATCGAACGTTTTAAAAATCATACATTTTGCACTTTCGAAATGCCAAAATATGGTGGACATTGTGGTTTTCCATTAGAAAACAATAAACATTCTTGGGCCGAAATTAGAGCTTGGGAGTTTGTAACGTCCTGAAAAAATGATACAGGATTAGACCAATAAAATTTTATTTTAAACAGTACATATATTCGTATTTGTACTGTTTTTCTTTTTGTACGATTTTGGTATTAAATCTTGTTGCTGGTGCATTTGCATCGGTGTTAAATAATAGTTTGACAAATGCGGTCTGAACTCATTATAAATCTCTACGGTTTGTTTGACCAAAATCTTTCTTGTATTCAAATCTACATTAAATTTATCAATATCATATTCCTGTTTTAAAATTCCATTGATTCTTTCGGCTATGGCATTCTCATAAGGATCTGATTCTTGTGTCATACTACAACGGATTTTATGCTTTTTCAATAGCTTTTGATAATCATCGGAACAATATTGTAAGCCTCTGTCTGAGTGATGAATAAGACTCTTCGGGTTTTCTTTTTTCAATGCCATTTTTAGAGCATTTAAACAAGATGCTGTAGCCAAAGAATCCGACACATCAAAGCCTACGATTTTCTTAGAATAAGCATCGGTTATCAAGCTTAAATAGGCTGGGTTTTCTCTGTTCCCCAAGTAAGTTATGTCTGATACCCAAACATTATTAGGCTTTTTGTATTGATAATCTTTAATCAAATTTTTATGTTTTTTAAAACGATGATACGAATTGGTAGTTTTGTGATAACTTCTTTTAGGAATGATTAACAAATGGTTAGCCCTTAAGAAGTCAAAGAATTTGTCTCTGCCAATTCTTAAATTTTCAAGTTTCTCTTTCAAAAGAAAATACAGTTTCTTTCCACCCATTTTTGGATGAATCATTCGCAGCTCTGCTACCCAATCCACAACCTGCTGTGCATTTTGTTGCCGCTTTGCTCTTCGTTTCAAATGACGATAATAAACCTGTCGGTCAACCCCGAACAATTCACAGGAGAAACTTATGGTTTCTTTTTGTTCCCTTCGGAAAGATTCGATAGTTCGGGTGGTGAGTTTTTTCGTATATCAATTTGATATTCCTCTTCGGCAAGGTTAATCATCATATCGAAAATAATGGCTTTTTTATCAGCCACATAAGCTTGTTTCTCAAGGAAAGCCTTCTGCTTTTGCAAAAGCTTTACTTGGGCTTCAAGCTCCATGATCTTTTGTTCTGGTGACTTTGGCATATTCGAGGGTGTTTGGTTCTCCCAATCAAAGGTACCAAATTTTCTGAGCCAACTCATAACTGTACTTCGAGATTGGATGCCATACTTACGGCAAGCACCCACAGTAGATAACTCCCCACACTCGATTTCTTTTACAACACTCAACTTAAAAGACATACTGTAATCTCGCTGAGTACGTTTTACATAATTGCTTCTTTCTTCCATAATAACGATTTCTTTTTTGTATCGCTATTTCAGGACGGGACAGTTTATAAAATAAAAAAACCTCGAAGTAAACTTCGAGGGTTTTTTATTATTTATTTATAAACTTTGTTAATTTTATTAAATCAGATTCGTTTGTAGAATTAATTTTTTCTTTATTTATATATGCTTTTATCTTATCATCTTTAAAAAAATTAATAAATTCTTTTTTCTTGTTAGGAATTAAAATAATATCATTCTTAAAATTCATAAAATAAATTGGCTTATCAGATGTATATTCTTTCGTTAATGTTCCGACATCCATTATATCTTCTTTTTGTAAAATTTCTTTTAAAATTACTTTTTCCTTTTTATAAAGGTTAATATTTTTTCCTTCTGAAAGTATTTGTAAAAAACCAGATTCTAAATTACCATCTTCTAATTTATAATGCTCTATATAAATAAATTTTTTATTACTATTTATAAAAGTAATAATCATATTCTGCAGCTTATCTAAGTCATAAGAAACATTCTCGTTTAGATACTCCATTTCATCAGAGTAGTGATTATAACGCAATAACTTTACATTAGAATTAGCACCTTCTATAGTAAATGGTGAAAGTCCATCCTTTAAATAAGGATTACCTTTTATTGACAAATCAATTTTAGATAATTGAATTCTATGGCTACCTTGAGAAACACCTACTGTCAATGGGTCGAGATTAACTTGACCGTTTACATAGCATATAAAAAATAAAAAAATAATACTATATTTAATTTTCATAATTCAAATTATATTTAATTGAATTTACAAATATTATGTCAATAAAAAAAAGACTATCTTAAAAAGATAGTCTTTTTTATTACTTAAATTAATATCCTGACGTTTGGGTCATATTAGGATTTCTATTGATTGTTCCTTGATCAATAGGCAATTGCCATTTATGACTAGTAGGTGTTAAAGTTTGTCCAACAGGAACACTTCCACTTCCATCAGCATAAAAACCATTTCCTGATCTTTGAATACCATTTTTATATTGCGCAGGTACATTTACATTTTGCAATCTTTTTAATGTAAACCATCTATCACCAGTTTCAAAAGCCAGTTCCTTACGTCTTTCCAGAATAATTGCATCAAATATAGCTACTCCAGTTTCCCCTCCTGCATAAGAAGAATATCTATTGTTTCTTAATTTATTTAATGTTGCTAAAGCCCCTCCTTGATCACCAGATAAATATTGTGCTTCAGCTAAATCTAAGATAGTTTCTTCAACTCTCAAATAACGTCCATTATTTACTCCTGGAATATTTGTAGCTGGATTTCCAGAAATATATTTATTAACAGCAATTGTTGTAGGCTTTCCGTTTGCATTATCTGGATTAAATAATTTCACACTAGCTGACATTCTTTCAGGCTCTGTAGTTGGATTAAATAACTCATAAAATCTTTTATCTACAGAATATTCCATATTGATACTAGCATTGCTTGTTCCTTGACTATAGCTAACTCCAATTGCAGGATCATTTGTTAAAACAAAAGGAATTTCAAATAATACTCCATTACTATTTATACCTTTCCACATGTTTAGCAATTGGTCTTTAGCTACAGGATCAACCTTATTTACAACAGGTTGCGCATACTCAATAACTTTAGTATAATTCCCTAAGTATAAATAAGTTCTAGCTAACAACGCTTGTACAGTATTACTATTAATTCTATCAGTACCAGTACTTGTGTTTAAATTACTTAAAGCTTCAGTAAAATCTTTAAGTATTTTATCATATACTACTTTAACATTCTCTTCTCTACCTGGAGATTCAAAAGGGATATATTTATCTATATATGGTATCCCTTGCGAACTTAAAGCATCTGCACTTTGAGTTGGTATTTTAGCATAAGTTCTTGCAACCTCTAAATGTACCAATGCCCTTAAAGCTAAAGCTTCACCTTTTATTTGACGTTTAAAATCTCCTTCGGGTAGATTATCTATTTTAGATAAAATTAAATTAGCACGCATAATAATATTATACGATGAATTATATTTTGAAGTAGGAGTCATATTTCCATCATACTCCCATTGAGTAGATGCTAGTCTATTTGCCTGACGACCATTAGTATTAAATATTACATCATCTGCTAATATATCTCCTAAAACATTTATGTCTGAAGATCCGTTAGATGCAGCATAGTACCCTGATTGTTTAAAACCCTGGTAAACTCCTAATATAGCTCTTGTAAAATCTGCAGGAGTTTGATAAAAATTCTCTACAGCTGTACCTGTAGGAGAATCTTGCATAATATCATCATCACTACAACTATTAAATGATAATAATAATGATAAAGCTAAAAATGTTATTTTAATTTTTTTCATCTTTTTTTTTTAGAAATTAACATTTAAACCTAATGAATAAGTTCTTGTATTTGGATATGAAAATAATGAATATGCGTTTGCTATAAATCCAGAATCACCAGGAACAGCATATCCACTACTTGCAGTCCCAGCAATAGGATTACCATGGAATTTAGTCCATAAAGCCAAGTTTTGTATTTGTGTAAAAATTCTAACTCCTTTTAAACCTGTACCTTTTAATAATTCGTCAAACGTATATCCAAGAGATAAACTTCTAAAGTTTAAATAATCAGATTTCTCTAAGAATTGAGTAGAATATCTAAATCCAGCTGACGTTGGACGTTGAAATTCTGTTTGATCACCTGGATTTCTCCAATAATCATTTGCTTGAACAGCTTTATTATTAGTTGTTGTAGGACTAGTTAATATTTGATAGGTGTTATTATAAGTATAACCTCCCGCACTAAAAACAAAATCTGCATTTAAATCAAATCCGTAAAACTTAGCATTTAATCCAAAACCTCCTGTTAAAGTAGGCATAGGAGATTTACCTGTCGCTATTGCATCTCCTGCATCATAAGTTTCAGTTATATTCCCATCTAAATCATAGTATTGCGCATTACCATTATCTCTATTAATACCTGCAAATTTCACCATATAAAATTGATACGGAGCTCCTCCTTTTATATGTTTCATATCTTCAACAGTTCCAGAAACTATTAATTCATCTAAACCATTTAAGTCATTTATTTTATACTTCATTTTTGTTAAAGTACCATATACACTTAAACCATACTCTTTCTTATTAATAATATCATAATTTAACTCAACCTCTACCCCACTAGAAACTAATTCTCCAGCATTAATAGTTGTTTTAAATGAACCTGTTTCTCTTGGTAACTCTTTAGTAAATAAAAAATCTGTACGTGTATCTTTAAAATACGAAACATTACCAGTTAATGATCTATTAAGCAAAGCAAAATCTAATCCTACATTTAATTTTTTATTAATTTCCCATGTAGTATTTGGATTTGCAATATTTAAAGATGGAGCAGCAATCCCTTGACTATTATATGTTCCAGTCATAGACATTAAAGTCAAATTAGAATATCTTGCTAGACCTGAATCATCTCCTACTTCACCATAAGATGCTTTCAACATCAAACTATTAACAAATTTATTAGATCTTAAAAAGTCTTCTTTTGCTATATCCCAAGCAACAGAAGCTCCCCAAAAAGTTCCATATTTATTATCTAATCCAGCTAAAGAAGTTCCATCTCTTCTTACATAACCATCAACAAAATATTTTCTTGCATAATCATAGTTAACAGAACCTAAATACCCAAAACGAGTCACAGCCCATCTTGCAGTATTTGAAGACTGTAATTTAGTTGTAGCTAAACTTTGTACATCTTGATAATCATTAGGAAATCCTTGAGAACTTAAAGACATTGAATAGCTCGATTGATTAATATACTCTGAAGCTATAGTTGCTCTAATATTATGTTTGTTAAATGATTTTATATAACTAACCTCGTTTCTCCAGTTATAATCAAGCCTATCAAGACTCTGATCACTTTTCGATCCTCCAGAACCTAAAATGTTAGCCATTAAATTAGAAGAAGGAGCTGTAAAATTTTCATATTGTAATCTTCTGTATGTAGCTCCAAATGTTGTTCTAGCAAATAAATTTTTAGCTAGTTCATATTCAAAAAATGCAGAACCATATAATCTAAACGTTCTCGTTTGATTCTTTGTATAATACATTTCATCTAATGCATTATACCCCATAGCGTTTACAGATTGATTAAATGTAGGATCTCCATTAGCTTTATATATGATATTTCCATCATTATCTAGCTTATAAACACTAGCAAATGGTCTATTTTGTAAAACACTGTAAAAAGCATTTTGACCGTTATTAATATCTCTAGGTTCATCTAATGTTTGATAAGACCCATTAAGATTAATTCCATATTTAGCTTTATCTGATAATTTAGACGAAATATTAAGAGTTCCTGTAATTCTATCTAAACCTTTGTAATAGTTAACCGCTCCTGAATTTTTATCATAACCAATTGAAAAAGATTGAGAATCTCCATCAATATTACTAGCCATATTAAAATAATGAGATGTTATTAAACCGTTCTTAAAAAATGAATCATTCCAATCTGTATCAATCTGAGCTAACCGATCAATCTGAGCTTGTGTTCTAGCCACTCCACCTGCTACTCCTTTGATTGAGGATAAACTATTTTGATAATCTAATAATTGTCTTGAGTTCATTACATCCATATCATTTTGTTTCATCATCTCAGTAAAACCAATTCTTGATGAATATGAAAATGATTTAGAATTTTTCTTAGCTCCTTTAGTTTTGATTATAATAACTCCATTTGCACCTCTAGCACCATAAATAGCTAATTGGGAAGCATCCTTCAAAACAGTAACATCCTGAATATCTTGTGGATTTATAGTATTCATATCTGTAACTGACATATAAGTACCATCCACTACAAATAATGGAGATTTATTACCTCCACCTAATCCCATAGCTCCACGGATTGTTACATTAGAAGTAGCTCCAGGCGCTCCATTCTGAGCTTGAGAAGTTAATCCCGAAACTTTTCCACCTAACATTTGATCAACAGATAATGAAGGGTTAAAATTTTCTAAACTTTTACCAGACACAACTGTTTCTCCTGATTTAGAAGGAGAATCGAAAATACTTGTAATAACTACCTCTTCTAAAGCAGTTTCATCTGAATATTTCAAAGCTCCTAAATTAGTAGAAGTCACTTTAAATTCTTTTCCATTGATCACTAATGTATCACCTACTTTAGCATCAATGTTAAAATTTCCATTTCCGTCTGTATACGCAACTTTATCTGTACCTTTTACAGTTACCTCTACGTCTGACTCTGGAAAATTGTTAGCATCGTTAACTACACCCGTTACTTGAGCAAAAGCCACTGTTCCTAGTCCTAGGAAAGCTAATAAGCCCAAAGATGTTAATCTTCTCCTCATAGTTTTAATATTTTATAACATTTTAGACAAAACTCTAACTTTTTTTTAAGAATTCCAAAAAGTGATCTATTTTTTTTATTTATCAACATCTTTAAAGAAATAACTTTACATTATTATATTCAGTACCCGTTGTGCATTTTAAATAATTTGAGTTTTTNNCAGTAATTTTAGCTAGAATTCTTGTTTTAAACCTCTCAAAAGTTTTTGCATAATTTCTTCTAATCATAAATTGATCGCATAGTTGAGAAAATAAAGTTTCAATTCTTTTTTGATACTTTTTGAATGTATAAAACTGAGGTTTGTAATCTTTTTGATTCGATCTTTTCGGTGTTTCTAATCGTATATTAACTTCATTAAATAAG
>NZ_DINY01000025.1:0-98861 GCF_002426075.1 Empedobacter sp. UBA5528
ATTTGAACAAATATTTTTAAAAAGTAAATATGAAACTATTTTCTTTCCTTGGTTTAATGGGAATTTTGGCTTTTTCTACTGTAAATGCACAATCTGTGGAAACTGTAAAATATGAAGCTTTACACGAAAAAATCACAACTTATAAAGATCAAGTTGTTGTCGTTAATTTTTGGGCAACATGGTGTGCTCCTTGCGTTGAAGAAATTCCTGCATTTATGGAAATTAATGAAAAATACAAAGACAATCCCAATTTCAAAATGCTGTTGGTATCTTTGGATCGACCAAAAGTATTGGATAAAGTAAAGAAATTTATAACAGATTATCACATCAATACAGAAGTTGTTTTACTGGATGACACCAAGCGGATGAATGAATGGATTCCTTCTTTCGATTCCAAGTGGGGTGGAAATATTCCTGTTACAATTATTTACAATAAAGGAGAAAAAGTTGTTTTTCATGATCAAGCCATGACCAAATATGAACTGGAGGATGAAATCAATGAAATTCTTCCATAAAATCAGATGTGATATTTTTTCAATTTAACTTCCATTCTTGCAAACTATTATGTACCTGTAATTGTTTCTATTGTTAAAATATGATTTTATTCATGTTTTTAATAAATATTATTGTATTTTTAGTAGACACTAATTAAATAACACTAATTAAATAACAATAATATGAACAAACTTATCTTTACATTAGCTACACTTGCTGTATTCACAGCTTGTAGTGATGACACTAAAAACGAAATGGATCCTCAAGCAGAATCTGCTAATCAAAAAGTTGCAAGTCGAACGTGCGCTTCTGATGAAGTTTTAAAATTACAGCTATCAGAAAATCCTAATCTGGCCTCAAAAATGGCAGATATTGAAGCCCATGCCCAAAACTTTGAAAAAATGCAAGGAAAACTAGTCAATGGAACTATTGTTATCCCTGTTGTTGTAAATGTTTTGTATAAAACGGCCGCTGAAAATATTTCTTTAGCTCAGATTCAATCTCAAATTGATGTTTTAAATAAAGATTTCAATGCACAGAATGCTGATTTTTCACAGGTACCCGCTTTGTTTTCAAATGTAAAAGCAAATGTTGGGATTAAATTTGAATTAGAAACGGTGAACAGAAAACAAACAACAAAAACTTCTTGGGGAACAAATGATGCCATGAAGAAAAGTACAGGAATTCTGCCAACTTCCCCTACAACAAAACTTAATTTATGGGTTTGTACAATCGGAAGTGGTATTCTGGGTTATGCACAATTTCCCGGGGGTAGTTCTGCAACAGACGGAGTGGTAATTGATTCAAGATATTTTGGAAATACAGGAACAGCAACTTACCCGTTCAATTTAGGGAGAACAGCTACTCATGAAGTTGGGCACTGGATGAATTTACGTCACATTTGGGGAGATGGTGGTGGATGTCTAACAGATTATGTGAACGATACGCCTTATCATAATGCACCAAACTATGGTGTCCCTGCATACCCTCATTATAGTACATGTTCAGGATCTCCTGTCGAAATGACCATGAATTATATGGATTATAGTGACGATAGAGGATTATATATGTTCTCTGAAGGACAAAAAAGTAGAATGTTATCTATTTTCAGTCCGGGAGGTGCACGCTATAGCTTCGCTCAATAACATCAGGATAATTAAATATAGTAGTAAAAAACTCTTGAATGAATAGTTCAGGAGTTTTTTATTTTTTGTAAGTTTATCTAAACTTAAAACTACAAAAATGAATAAAAAACATATCAGAAAAGATGTCATTCAGCATCTTATTCAACTTAAACAAGATGAAATAAACGCCTTAAAAGAATCGGAGCGAATTTATACTGAAAGTGCTGATTTAGATGAAGAATCGAGTTTAGAGCTTGATGATTTTGCACAACAAAGTCAGTCGACAGATTCCGCCAGAAATTTACAAATAAGAATTAATCAAGCAACAGAAGATTTAAATAACTTCAGAGTACTTCGCCCTGAGTTGATTGATGAAATAACGGAAGGAAATGTTGTTTTTGACTGACAAAGTTAATTTTGTCATTGGTTTATCTTTCAAAGATTTCGAATGGGAAAATAAAAAGTTTGTAGGAATTAGTACACAAGCACCTATTTTTGAAGCGTTGGTTGGAAAACGAGCCGGCGATAAAATAGAATTTAATGGAATAAAATATACCATAGAAGAAATATTATAGCATGCCAAAAATACATACAATAGACCTGAATTTTCAAAATGAAAAGGAAGCTATCGCAACTTATTTAATCGAAACAGAACAGGGACCGGTTTTAGTCGATCCGGGCCCATACTCCACTTTCGAAAATCTGAAAACAGGAATAGAAGCTTTAGGTTGGCGGGTAATCGATATTGAAAACATATTAATTACACATATTCATTTTGATCACGCTGGTGCTGCATGGAAATTTACAGAACATGGCGCAACAATTTTTTTAAATCCGATTGGTTTACCGCATCTGAAAAATCCTGAGAAATTGTGGGAATCTGCAAAAATGATTTATGGTGACGATATGGATCGTTTGTGGGGAGAAATGAAACCAATTGACGAAGAATATTTGGTTGGTTTGGCAGATGGACAAAGTGTGGAGTTTGGTGATGCTGTTTTTCAGACTGTTTATACGCCTGGACATGCTGTTCATCACAATGCTTATGTGTTGGACGATGTTATTTTTACAGGTGATGTAGCGGGGGTGAAGATAGAAAATGGACCTGTTTCGCCTCCTTGTCCGCCGCCAGATATTAATATTGAATTGTGGAAAGAATCGATTGCTAAATTGAGAAAAATTAATGCAAAAGGAATTTATCCGACGCATTATGGTTATCACGAAGATTTAGAAAATCATTTTGATCAATTAGAAAAAGCTTTAGATGATTGGTCAAATTATATCAAACCGATGTATGATGATAAAATTCCGACCGAAGAAATTGTCCCTGTTTTTGTCGATTATGTCACAAAAAACTATAAAGACTTAGGTTTAACAGAAGATCAAATTCAGGTGTATGAATATGCCAATCCATGCTGGATGTCTGTTAATGGACTAATGCGTTATTGGAAATTAAAAGAACAAGGAAGATTATAAAACGAAAAGCTGTCAAAAATTTTTGACAGCTTTTTTATAGTGTTTAAAACTGAACGATGATTATAATCGAATTAATTTATCTTTTGCAACTTGATAATCTACTAATAAATCGTCGAAAACTTCTGCAACTGTCGGAATAGAATCGATTAATGACGAAACTTGACCAATTTCTAATTCTCCATTTACCAAATCGCCTTCAAACATTCCTTTCTTAGAACGTCCTCTACCCAAAAGTTCTTTCAAATCTTCTGCGGTTGTGCCTTGTTGATATTTTTCTTGAACTTGATTATAAAACTCATTTTTAATCAATCGAACAGGAGCCAATTCTTTCAATGTAAGTTGCGTGTCACCTTCTTGCGCATTTACAATCACATCTTTGAAAGCTTGATTAGCAGAAGATTCCTGAGTTGCAGCAAAACGAGAACCAATTTGTACTCCATCTGCACCTAATGCAAATGCTGCTAAAATTTGAGAACCTGTTCCAATTCCTCCAGCAGCAATTAATGGAATATCGATTTGACGTTTCACATTCGGAATAAGACAAAGTGTAGTGGTTTCTTCTCTGCCATTATGTCCGCCAGCTTCAAAACCTTCTGCCACGACAGCATCCACTCCTGCATCTTGAGATTTTAATGCAAATTTGGCACTACTGACAACATGTGCAACAGTTATTCCTTCTTTTTTTAAAGTTTCTGTCCACGTTTTTGGATTTCCGGCAGAAGTAAAAACAACTTTTACACCTTCCTCCACAATAATTTGCATAATTTCTTCAATATTCGGATAAAGCATTGGAACATTAACGCCAAAAGAATGATTTGTAGCAGCTTTACACTTCTTTATATGCTCGCGTAAAACATCAGGATACATGCTTCCAGCACCTATTAAACCTAGTCCTCCAGCATTACTTACAGCTGACGCTAATCGCCAACCACTATTCCAAATCATACCACCTTGAATAATTGGATATTTTATTGCAAATAATTTTGTTATATTCGTGTCCATTTTCGTTATATTTAGGCATAAAATTAAATAAATATAGAGAACGAAAAAATTTAATTTTAACATAAATACTGACAGTTTGACTTTGGCAGATTATTTGATTTGCAAAAAATCAAATTTTAGAAAATAAATTAGAGTTTAATTGTCTCTACTAATAATAAAAAATATAAGCTATGTATTGGACTTTAGAATTAGCATCTTATTTAAGTGATGCACCTTGGCCAGCAACAAAAGATGAATTAATTGATTACGCAATTCGTACTGGTGCACCTTTGGAAGTTGTAGAAAACTTACAATCTATTGAGGATGAAGGAGATTCTTACGAAAGCATTGAAGAAATTTGGGCTGACTATCCAACGGACGACGATTTCCTTTGGAACGAGGACGAATATTAAAAATAAAAAAGCCCAAATTGGGGCTTTTTTCGATTCTATAATCTATAACTAACATAGTTAACGTATATTTGCATCTTAATTAGTCTCAAATATATTGTGGCTAATTTTGACGAAGAACGCAGAAAAATATGAATATTTTAAACAAAATTTTACAAGGTTTCTTAGGTGATAAGAATGCCAAAGATGTAAAAGAATTACGAAAATATGTTGACTTAGCGAATGAAGCTGGTCAAAAGCTTAGTTCATTATCAATTGATGAATTAAGAGGGCAAACTTTAGAGTTTAAAGCTAAATTAGCTGATGCGACTAAAGATTTCAAAACTCAAATTGAAGAGTTAAAAAAACAAGTTGAGGAAACAGAAGATTTTGGTGTAAAAGAAGATTTATACGCTAAAATTGATAAAATCAATAAAGAAGCATACGAAGTAGAAGAGAAGATTTTATTAGAAATCTTACCAGAAGCTTTTGCTGTAATGCGCGAAACAGGGAAACGTTTTACTGAAAACGAAACGTTAGAAGTTACAGCTTCTGAGTTTGATAAAGTTTTGGTAAATCGTGGACACGATTTCGTTTCTCTTAAAGATGATAATACTGCAATCTGGAAAAACTCTTGGGATGCAGCAGGTCGTCAAGTAACATGGGATATGTCTCATTACGATGTTCAGTTTATTGGAGGTACCGCTTTACACTTAGGTCGTATTGCGGAGATGCAAACAGGGGAAGGTAAAACGTTGGTTGCAACTTTACCTATTTACTTAAATGCACTAACTGGTCGTGGAGTTCACTTAGTAACGGTGAATGATTACTTGGCAAAACGTGATATGGCGTGGATGCGTCCAATTTTCTCTTTTCATGGTTTATCAGTAGATTGTATCGATAATCACCAACCAAACTCTCCAGGTCGTCGCGATGCGTATGCATCTGATATTGTTTATGGAACAAATAACGAATTTGGTTTCGACTATTTACGTGACAATATGGCAAATACACCAGATGCTTTGGTACAACGTGAATTAAATTTTGCGATTGTCGATGAGGTCGATTCAGTTTTAATTGATGATGCTCGTACACCATTGATTATTTCTGGTCCAGTTCCACAAGGAGATCGTCACGAATTTGATGTATTAAGACCAAAAATTGATCGTTTATATCAAATGCAACGTGAGATGTTAGGAAAAACATTAAACGAAGCAAAAACATTATTCAAACAAGGAGATTTAAAAGAAGGTGGTTTCAAATTATACCAAGTTTACCGTGGTTTACCAAAATACAAACCATTAATCAAATTCTTATCTCAAGATGGTATTCGTGCTCAATTACAAAAAACAGAAGCGCATTTTATTCAGGATAATAACCGTGAAATGCCAAAAGTTGACGAGCATTTATACTTTGTTATTGATGAAAAACAAAATCAATCAGATTTAACAGATAAAGGAATCGAGTATTTGTCTAAAGGAATGGAAGATGAGAATTTCTTCATTTTACCAGATGTTTCGACAAATATTGGAGCAATTGAAAATTCAGGAAAAACTAAAGAAGAAATTCTTCAAATGAAAGAAGAATTTTTCCGTGATTTCTCAATCAAATCTGAGCGTATCCATACTTTAAGCCAATTGTTAAAAGCATATACATTATTCGAAAAAGATATCGAGTATGTTGTGGTTGAAGGTGAAGTAAAAATCGTTGACGAATCGACAGGTCGTATTATGGATGGTCGTCGTTATTCGGATGGATTGCACCAAGCAATTGAAGCGAAAGAGAATGTAAAAATTGAAGCAGCTACACAAACGTTTGCGACAATTACATTACAAAACTATTTCCGTATGTACAATAAGTTAGGAGGTATGACTGGTACAGCGGAAACTGAGGCAGGTGAGTTCTGGGAAATTTACAAATTAGATGTTGTTTCTATTCCAACAAACCGCCCAATTTTACGTAACGATAAAAACGATATTGTTTTCAAAACAAATCGTGAAAAATATAAAGCAGTAATCGAGGAAATTGTTCGTTTATCTCAAGATGACAAACGTCCAGTTTTAGTTGGAACAACTAATGTTGAGATTTCTGAGTTATTATCAAAAGCATTAAAATTACGTGGAATTAATCACAATGTTTTAAATGCAAAATTACACAAAAGCGAGGCTGATATTGTAACAGAAGCTGGTAAACCAGGAGCTGTAACAATTGCAACGAATATGGCTGGTCGTGGTACCGATATTAAATTAACGAAAGAAGTAAAAGAATCTGGAGGTTTAGCAATTATTGGTACTGAACGTCACGATTCTCGTCGTGTAGACCGTCAGTTACGTGGTCGTGCTGGTCGTCAAGNNCGGTTCAGAAAGAATTGCAAAATTAATGGACCGTATGGGACACAAAGATGGTGATGTGATTGAACATTCTATGATTACAAAATCTATCGAGCGTGCACAGAAAAAAGTAGAAGAAAATAACTTCGGTATTCGTAAACGTTTGTTAGAGTATGATGATGTAATGAATAAACAACGTGAAGTAATTTACAAACGTCGTCACAATGCATTGTTCGGAGATCGTTTGGAAGTTGATATTGCAAATATGATTTATGATGTTGCGGCTTCTGTTGTAAAATCTAACAAAGATTTCGAAGATTTTGATCAATATGAATTAGATTTAATTAAATTCTTTACAATGGGAACTCCTGTTACTGAAGATGAATTTAGATCTAAATCAATCAAAGATTTAACAAATATTACGTACGACGCAGCAATTGAAGATTACAAAGCACGTATGAAATATGTTGCAGAAACAGCTTTCCCAGTAATTTCGAATGTTTTCGAGAATCAAGGACATATGTTCTCTCGTATTCAAGTACCATTTACAGACGGAATTCGTCAAATGACAGTTGTTTGTGATTTGAAAGAAGCATACGAATCTCAAGGTAAAACTTTAATAAAAGATTTCGAAAAATCAGTTGTATTAAGTTTGATTGATGATAACTGGAAAGAGCATTTACGTGATGTTGATGACTTACGTAAAACGTCTCAAAATGCGGTTTACGAACAAAAAGATCCATTGGTTGTTTACAAACAAGAGTCTTTCCATATCTTCCAAAGAATGTTAGACACAGTGAACAAAGAAATTATTTCGTTCTTGTTCAAAGGAGAATTACCAAATACTCAAAAAGAAGAATCTGTAGAGGAAACTGAATCAGTAAACTAAAAAGATTTTTTTATATAACTTTAACCCTTTCTGAAATTTTCTGAAAGGGTTTTTTAGTATTTTTACATTAACTACTGAAAGTTTTCAGTATCAAATTATTAAAATTTTAAACAAATGAAATTTGCATACTTACACGGCTACCAAGGTTTTGTAACAGATGAAAAGAGAGAATATTTAGATTCTTTGGGAGAATGTTATGCACCATCAATTGATTACGATAATGCTCCAACTTTGATTCAAGATTTGATTGAACATTTTACAAAGGAACCAATCGAATTTATTGCAGGGACAAGTTTAGGCGGAATGATAAGTTATTATTTGGGATTATTGTTAAATGTTCCAGTTTTGATGTTTAATCCTGCTGTAATNNTTTTTGCCAGAACAATTATTAAAAGGAGTTCCAACAAAATCAAATTTAATTTTTACAGGATTAAAAGATGATGTGATCGAACCAAAATTTCAGATTGAATTTGTAGAAAATCTTCAAAAACAAAACGGAAATATCGAACAGATTTTTGATGCTGAAATGACACATTTAATCACATTAGAAGAATTCGAAAAAGCTTTTGAAACTTTTTTGGAGAACAAAAAGTAGATAAAAAATCCCAATAAATTAATTTATTGGGATTTTTAAATTTTATTTATACAAACGCGCTAAATCCTGTGATAGATCGACCTACAATAAGCGAATTGATTTCTTTTGTGCCTTCGTAGCTGTAAATGGCTTCGGAGTCGGCAACAAAACGAGCGACGTCATGCTCTAATAATATTCCATTTCCGCCCATTACTTCTCGTGCTCGTGAAACGACATCGCGTGTTCTCATTGTACAAAAAACTTTAGCTAAAGATGCGTGTTCGTCTAGTAAAATTCCCTCGTCTTGCATTTCAGATAAGCGAAAAACTAAAGTTTGCATTGCTGTTAAATTAGATAACATTTCTACCAAATGTCCTTGTATCATTTGAAAAGAAGCAATTGGTTTTCCAAATTGTTTTCGATTTCGAGTGTAATCCAAAGCGCTTTCATATGCTCCACGAGCGCATCCAGTTGCCATCCAAGCAACTCCAGCTCTCGTCATTCGCAATACTTTTGCCGTGTCTTTAAATGAATTAGCATTTTGTAAACGATTTTCTTCTGTAATTAAACAATCTTTCAGAGTAATCAAGCCATTCTGAACAATTCGTAAAGCCATTTTTCCTTTAATTTTTTCTACAGAAAAGCCAGGATTATTATTCTCGACAATAAAACCTTTTACTTCACCATCATCTAAATCCCTTGCCCAAATAATCACTAAATCTGCAAAAGTCGCATTTCCAATCCATTTCTTTTGACCGTTTAAAATCCAACCTTCTTCTGTTTTTTTACACGTTGTTGTTAAACCTCCTGCCGCACCAGAACCAACTTCGGGTTCAGTTAATCCAAAAGCTCCAACTTTATCAAATTTTTGCATTTGTGGTAACCATTTTGCTTTTTGTTCTTCCGATCCACACATATAAATTGATCCCATAGACAAACCAGATTGTACGCCAAAAAAAGTTGCAATCGAAGCATCTACACGAGCCATTTCCATAGCCAAAACGCCTTCCATAATAAAAGGTAAATTTGGACAACCATAACCATCATAAGTGACGCCACAAATGTTGAGTTCTTTAAATTTTGGAATTAATTCAAAAGGAAATTGATCGCGAAGCCAATAATCATTAACAATTGGTTTAACTTCTTTTTCCATAAAAGCTCTTACTTTTAATTGTAATTCACGCTGTTCTGGAGTTAAAGTGTGAAAAACATCGTAGAAATCACCATCAATTGGAGGAAGTTCTTTGTGTTTTTTATTTGGATTTAACATTTTCATCATTCCTTGAAGTTGTTTATCATCAAGTTTAGAAAAGTTTTCCATTAAAAGAGGTAAATCTACTTTTTGAGAAATTTTATTTAATTGCTCTAAATTAACAGATTTTAGTAGATGGACGATATTTTTTAAATTAGAAAATGCTCCTGACATATTTTGTGGTTTTTTAACCAAAAATTATCAAAGAGCATTCCTAAAATATTGTATTGTAAGAAAAAATTAAGCTTTACCTAATTTTATTTTCAAATTGTCTAACATTGTAGTTGTCATTTTATCGATATCAAATTTTGGTTCAAATCCCCAATCTGCTTTTGCAACAGAATCATCGATAGAAGACGGCCAAGAATCTGCAATAGCTTGACGGAAATCTGGTGCATAATCGATTGTGAAATTTGGAATATGTTTTTTGATTTCTGCTGCTAAATGTTCTGGTGCGAAGCTTAAACCTCCTAAATTATAAGATTTAAATTCACCTAATTGTTTTGGATCAGCAGACATTAATTCAATAATGGCATTTATTGCATCATCCATATACAACATTGGTAAATAAGTTCCTTCTTTCAAGAAAGAAGTATATTTTCCATCTTCAATTGCTTTGTAATAAATATCAACTGCATAATCTGTAGTTCCACCTCCAGCAGGAGTTTTCCAAGAAATAAGACCAGGAAAGCGAACAGAACGAACGTCTACATTATGATTTTGTTGGTACCATTTGCACCAATATTCTCCTGACAATTTGGAAATGCCATAAACTGTAGAAGGAGTTTGAATTGTATTTTGTGGTGTATTGTCTTTTGGTGTATCTGGACCAAAAACACCAATAGAAGAAGGCCAAAAGATTTTATCGATTACTTTATCTTTCGCTAATTCAAGGAAAGTAAGCAAAGTGTCCATGTTTAATTTCCAACCAAACATTGGATTTTTTTCAGCTGTACCAGAAAGTAGAGCCGCTAAATGATAAACAGTTTTAATATTGTGTTTTGCAATGACTTCTTTTATTCGATCAGCATCCATTACGTCAATTACTTCGTAAATTCCGTCGTAATCAACATCTTTAGGATCACGTATATCAGAAATAATTACATTATTTTTTCCATGAATGGTTTTTAATTTCTCAGCCAATTCAGAACCAATTTGTCCTAAAGCGCCGGTGATCAAAATCGTATTGGTTTCCATCTTAAAAAGTTACTTTTGTTTGGTTCCAAATTTAAAGATTTTCTATTGAATATGGATATAGTAAAATAATATTTAGATATTAATAAAGAAATCGATTGTTTTTTGTTAAATATATAAATATGGAATGATATATATAGAAAAATTTTCTGTTTTAATAAGCTTTTTACAATATAAAATATCTTAAATGATAAAGAGTTTTGGTTTGAAAGTTTTAAAAATGTTAATCTTCCTCTTCAAAAGTGTCAAAAATTGCACGAATAATTAATACTTTATTTAGTAAATTTGTAACAAAGGTCGTATTAATTTCGACATATCATATCAAAAATACTTAGTAGAAATATGAAAAAACAACTATTTGTTGCTGCATTTGCATGTACTTCTGTTTTAGCAATTGCGCAAGAATCATATCAGGCTTTTAATCCAAATTATATGGATAAGTCTGTTCGTCCACAAGATGATTTATATAATTATGTAAATGGTAATTGGATGAAAATTACAGAAATTCCATCTGATAGAGCAAGATGGGGAAGTTTCGATGAATTGAGAGAGAATACAGATAAGGTTTCTTTGAAATTGGTAAAAGATTTATTGAATAATAAATATGCTCAAGATTCTAATGAACAAAAAATTTCTGACTTATACTCAGCTTACACAAACATGGAAGCTAGAAATAAAACAGGAATTGCTCCAATTCAGAAATATTTTAAGCAAATTGATGCAATCAAAAATTTGACAGATTTACAAGCGTATTTAACAGAAGTTACTCCAATTGGAGAGAATCCATTTTATGGTGTTTCTGTTTATACTGATATGAAAAATAGTACGCAAAATGCTGTTTATTTAGGAAGTGTTGGATTAACTTTAGGTAAAACATATTACCAAAAAGAGGATGCCAAAAATACTGAAACTTTAGCTAACTTAAATCAATATATCGATCAAGTTTTTCCTTTTACAGGATCTAAAACTCGTGATTTAAAAGGACCAAAAATTGTTGCTTTCGAGAAAATGATGGCAAAATATATCAAAACTGTTGAAGAAAGCCGTGATCCAAATAAATCTTATAATTTAGTAACATTATCGGAAGCAGGAGCTTTTTCTAAGAATGTTGATGTAGTGAAGTTTGTAAAGTCTTTCGGAATTAATCCTGACAAAGTAATCATCCGTGAATTAGATTATTACAAAAATTTAGATAAAATCATAAATCAAGAGAATTTACCAATCATCAAAGATTATTTGAAATTCAAATTGATTGATTCTTTTTCTAATTCTTCTACAACTGAATTAGAAAAAATTAATTTTGACTTCTATGGTAAAAAATTATCTGGTCAAAAAGAACAAAGAGCTTTAGATAAAAGAGGTTTGGCTTATGTAAATGGAACAGTTGGTGAGTTATTAGGACAAATTTATGTGAAAGATAATTTTCCACCAGAGGCAAAAGCAAAAGCGCAAGAATTGATTAGTTATTTATTTAAATCGTTTGATATGCACATCAATAATTTAGAGTGGATGTCAAAGGATACAAAAGTAAAAGCAATTGAAAAGTTAAATAAATTTACGGTTAAAATTGGTTACCCTGATAAATGGAAAGATTATTCAGGATTTAAAGTTAAATCAATTAAAAATGGAGGATCTTTAATTGAAAATAATTTAGCTTACAGTCAATGGAGATTCCAAGATAATTTGAAAGATTTTGGAAAACCAGTAGATAAAACACGTTGGGGAATGTCTCCACAAACAGTTAATGCTTATTTTAATCCAACAAATAACGAAATTGTATTCCCAGCAGCAATTTTACAAGCACCATTCTATGATTATAGAGCAGATGCAGCTGTAAACTTTGGAGGAATTGGAGCAGTTATTGGTCACGAAATTTCTCATGGATTTGATGATTCGGGAGCTAAATTTGACGGAGATGGAAATTTAGTGAACTGGTGGACACCTCAAGATGAAGAAAAATTTAAAGCAGCAACAGGTGCTTTAGCAAGACAATATGATGCTTACGAACCAGTAGCAGGAACACATGTAAATGGAATTTTTACATCTGGAGAAAATATTGGAGATTTAGGAGGAGCTTCTGTTGCTTTTGATGCTTTGCAAATGTATTTAAAAGATAAAGGAACTTACGGAAACATAGATGGATATACTCCGCAACAACGTTTCTTCTTATCTTGGGCAACTATTTGGAGAACAAAAGCGACTGACGAAGCTTTAGTAAATCAAGTGAAAACAGATCCACATTCTCCTGGATATTACCGTTCTTTTGGACCAATCGTTAATATTGATGCGTTCCACGATGCGTTTAAAACAAAACCAGGAGATAAATTGTACAAAGCACCAAAAGACCGTATTAGAATTTGGTAAGATGCTTGGCAAAATTATTGATTGGATAAAAAATAGAAATAGAATTATTAAAATGACAACAGTTGAAGCAATAAACAATGCTAATGTAACATTAGTGGATGTTCGTGAGCCTTTTGAATTGGATACAGATGGATTTGTTCCAAATGCAATCAATATTCCATTAGGAGAAGTTCCTACAAGAGTAGAGGAATTTAAAGCAATGTCAAGACCTATAGTAGTTTTTTGTAGAAGCGGTAACCGTTCAGGTCAAGCTGCACAATATTTGCAAGCGCAAGGTGTAGACGAAATTTTTAATGGAGGAGGTTTTCAAGATGTCTTAGATGTTTTGGAGAAATAATTCGTAATTAATTATTATTCATAAAAAACCGATAAATTTTTATTTGTCGGTTTTTTTTTGTATATTATTGTATTTTAAATAGATATTCGATTAAATTAAAATTATTTAATTTTTTTTGATAAAAAAAGCTAAAAAAATGAGTGACCAAATAAGAATAGGTGTGTCATATTAAATGTAAGCAGTTAAAATGTCAAAAGATTCTATAGAAAATATTGCAGATGACATTTTGGTGTATAAGATTGTCGAAACAAAAAATCAGCATTTGTTCGGTATATTGTATGATAGGTATGCACATACGGTATATAATAAATGTTTGAGTTTTGTAGAGGATCAAGCTGAGGCACAAGATATGACGCACGATATATTTGTAAAGTTGTTTGTAAAACTGAAAACATATCAATCAAAATCTAAATTCTCTACTTGGTTATATTCTTTTACATATAATTTTTGTGTCAATCATGTGCAACGAAAGATAAAAGAAGAAAGAAAAAATTATTCGGTAACGGATGATTTGGTTGATAACTATAATGATGAAATTATTGATGACAAAGAAATTTTTGAATTAAAAATCGAAAAACTAACGCAGTCCCTAAAGGAGTTGGATGTCGAAGAGAAATCTATATTACTCATGAAATATCAAGATGAATTTTCAATCAAAGAAATTTCAGAAACTTTAGAGATTGGAGAAAGTGCAACTAAGATGAGATTGAATAGAGCAAAAAATCGTTTACTAAAAATTTATAACGCTTTGTAAAATGGAAAATCCTTTTAAGACTATACTAGCCAATGAAAAGCTTCCAGAAACAATAAAACAAAAAGTTATGGATGATGTTGCTTTAATAAAATTATCGTTGGAGGTAGCCGATTTGGTTTCAGTAAAATATCCAAGCACAATTGGAAATTTCTTCGGAATCGGAAAAAAATCAACTAACAAACCGAACAAAAAAGATAAAGAAGGTTAACTATAAATAGATTATATGAATATAGGTTTAAATTTTAGCTTGTTAGAAAGTTTATATCAAGAAATGGTACTCGTTTTTCCTAAAGTTGTAGGAGGTATTATATTCATTATCCTGTCATATATCTTGCTAAGATTGATTCTAATATTGACTAAGTACATATTAAAATTATCTAAGATAGATAAATTAAAAAATGCTTTAAACAACAGTGAAGCGTTGAAAAACTCCTCTATTGAAATAGATCCTTCTAAGATTATTTTACAATTTGTACGATTGTTTATTATTTTGTTAATCATTATTATAGGATCTGATATTTTTGGATTAACAGTCGTTTCTAACCAAATAGGAAGAATTGTAGATTATCTGCCACAATTTTTTAGTGCAGTGTTAATATTTGCTGGAGGATTTTATTTGGCTAACTATATCAAAACTTTTTTAAGAAGTTTAATTAAATCAATTGATTTAAACGGAGCAAATATTATTAGTAATATCATTTTTTATATCATCCTTATTTTTACGATAATTACTTCATTAAATCAAGCAGGTGTTAATACAGAGCTAATTACAAATAATCTGTCATTAATTTTAGGATCAATATTTTTGACATTGGCAATTGCATTTGGATTAGGTTCTAAAGATATTATTTATAGATTATTATTGTCGTTTTACACAAATAGGAATTTTGAAATTGGACAAAAAGTAATCATAGAAGATGAGACAAAAGGCGTGATAATTGCAATTAATAATATATGTATGACAATACAAACAGAAAATGAAAAAATTGTGTATCCGATAAAAGTTATCACGAATAAAAAAATACGAATTATAGAAGATTAATCTTACCTACCCAAACCTATTTTTAATAATTATTAACCAACCTATTAATTACTTATTAAAAAACTAAGCCGACTTTTAACCTACCAACCAAAAATCGTGAAAGCAAGTCTTTTACAACTAACAAACCTATCTGATTTAGTAGAAATTAAAACATCACTTTCTATTATCTATCTAAATCAAACTAAACCAAATTTTTAAAAAGTGACCGAATTAACCAATCGGTCACTTTTATTTTTGTACAAAGTTTATTATTTCATATAATAGTTGTACATTTGCACCTCATTACATAATAATTATTAAATAATATTGGCATGTACTTAACATCAGAAGTAAAAAGCGAATTATTCGCAAAGCATGGTAAATCTGCAACAGATACAGGATCTGCAGAAGGGCAAATCGCATTATTCACTTACAGAATTAACCACTTAACTGGTCACTTGAAAAAAAATCACAAAGATTTTAATACAGAAAGATCATTAGTTATGTTAGTTGGTAAGCGTAAAGCGTTATTAAACTACTTAAAGAAAAAAGATATCACAAGATACCGTGCGATTATCGCTGAATTAGGATTACGTAAGTAATTTTAAACACAATATAAAAGGGCAATTACGTAGAAATTGCCTTTTTTTTTGTTATAAATTAAAATAAGATATTTATCTTTATATAATGCAGTTAAAGCAAACGGCTTTAACTTTAGACGAATTAAATACTAAGAAGACGAATGATTCCACAGGCGATCACAGAAAAAATTACTCTTTCAGACGGAAGAGAAATTACAATCGAAACAGGGAAATTAGCAAAACAAGCTGACGGATCTGTGGTTGTACGCATGGGCGACACCATGTTATTAGCTACAGTTGTAGCAAACAAAGAAGCAAATCCAGGTGTAGATTTTTTACCTTTAACAGTAGATTATAGAGAAAAATTTTACGCTGCAGGACGCATCCCAGGGAATTTCTTCAGAAGAGAAGCAAAACCATCAGATGATGAAGTATTAACAATGCGTCTTGTAGACCGTGTTTTACGCCCAATGTTTCCAGAAGACTTTCATGCTGAGGTTCAGGTCATGATCTCACTTATTTCTTACGACAAAAATGTAATGCCAGAAGCTTTAGCTGGTTTAGCTGCATCAGCAGCCATTGCAATTACAGATATTCCTTTCACATTAATTTCAGAAGCTCGCGTTATTCGTTTGAATGGTGAGTTAATGATTAATCCTTCAAAAGAACAATTAGACCAAGCAGATATCGACATTATGGTTGGTGCTTCTAAAGATTCTGTTGTAATGGTAGAAGGGGAGATGAGCGAAATTTCTGAACGTGAAATGTTAGACGCAATTGAATTTGCTCATGCTGAGATTAAAAAACAAATTGAAGNNAGAAATTAAAAAACAAATTGAAGCACAAGAAAGTTTAGCAGCGAAAGTAGGTAAATCTTTACCAAAACGTGAATATAGCCACGAAACACACGACGAAGAAATTCGCGAAAAAGTATGGGCTTATGGATATGATAAATTTTATGATATCGCTAAACACCCATCTGATAAACACGAAAGAGGTGATAAATTTGCTCAAGTTGAAGCAGATTTCTTAGCTCAATACGAAGGAGATGAAGAAGAGTTAGCTCGTGTAACTCCTTTTGCTCACATTTACTTCCACGATGTACAAAAAGAAGCTGTACGTCAATTAATCTTAAACGAAGGAATTCGTTTAGATGGACGTGATCCAAAAACGATTCGTCCAATTTGGACAGAAGTTGATTATTTACCATCAACTCATGGTTCTGCAATCTTCACACGTGGGGAAACTCAAGCATTAGCTACAGTAACTTTAGGTTCTTCTAAAGATGCTAATATGGTTGATGGAGTTGTAACAAACTTCGACGAAAAATTCTTTTTACACTATAATTTCCCTCCATTCTCAACAGGTGAAGCTCGTCCATTAAGAGGAACTTCTCGTCGTGAAGTTGGTCACGGAAACTTAGCACAACGTGCTTTAGCGCAAATGTTACCTGACGATTGTCCTTATACAGTTCGTATTGTTTCTGAAGTATTAGAATCTAACGGTTCTTCTTCTATGGCAACAGTTTGTGCAGGAACATTAGCAATTATGGACTCTGGTTTACAAATGAAGAAACCAGTTTCAGGTATTGCAATGGGGTTAATCACAGATACTAAATCAGGGAAATTTACAGTATTGTCTGATATCTTAGGAGATGAAGATCACTTAGGAGATATGGACTTTAAAGTAACAGGAACTGCAGACGGTATCACAGCTTGTCAAATGGATATTAAAGTACAAGGTTTATCTATGGAAATCATGGAAACAGCTTTGTTACAAGCAAAAGAAGGTCGTGAGCACATTTTAGGTAAATTATTAGAAACTTTACCAGCACCTCGTCCACAATTGAAACCAAATGCACCAAAAGTTGTTGTAATTGAAATTCCTAAAGAATTCATTGGAGCAGTAATCGGACCTGGAGGAAAAGTAATTCAAGAAATGCAAAAAGAAACTGAAACAGTTATTGCAATTACTGAGTTAGATACAACAGGACGTGTAGAAATCAATGGTGTGATTCAAGAAAACATCGATCGTGTTGTAGAAAGAATCAAACAAATTGCTTTCGTTCCAGAAGTTGGTGAAACATATCATTCAGTTGTAAAATCTATCAAACCATTTGGAGCGTTTGTAGAGATTGCAAAAGGAGTTGAAGGTTTAGTTCACATTTCTGAATTAGAGCACAGACGTCTTGAAAAAGTTGAAGATTCTGTAAACATCGGTGATAAAATTGATGTTAAATTCTTAGGTTACGATGATAAAAAGAAAATGAAATTATCTCGTAAAGCTTTGTTGCCAAAACCAGAGAGAACAGAAAAACCTGCTAAATCAGCAGAGAAAAAAGAGGATAAACCTCAAGATAATAAAGAAGCTTAATTAAGTTTTGATATA
Source organism: Empedobacter sp. UBA5528 (assembly GCF_002426075.1). Lineage (NCBI taxonomy): Bacteria > Pseudomonadati > Bacteroidota > Flavobacteriia > Flavobacteriales > Weeksellaceae > Empedobacter > Empedobacter sp. UBA5528. The sequence goes on from NZ_DINY01000025.1 coordinate 18,150, forward strand.
AAGTAAAAAGTCCGAGATTTTCTCGGATTTTTTTGTTCTATAAAACCAATCATAACCTAAAGTAGATTAATGATTTTAATTTTTACTTTCACGATTCAAATTTTGTGTTAATTAAATAAAAATAATCTTTTTTTAACAATAAAACCTCAGTAAAACTTTATTAAATACTTAAAGATTAGGAGAACTTCAGATAATCAATTATTTTAGCAAATCGTAAAATTGAAGACAAACAACTAATGAAAAAATTTTTATTATCCACGCTTTTAGTGGTTATGCTTTTTCCTTTTAAAGTGAAAGCTGACGAAGGAATGTGGTTTTTGATGTTCATCGAACGTCTGAATCACCGTGATATGCAAAAACAAGGTTTACAATTAACTTCAGAAGAAATTTATAGTATCAACAATAACTCTTTAAAAGATGCTATCGTACAATTTGGTGGTGGATGTACTGCTGAAATGGTTTCTGGTCAAGGTTTAGTTTTGACAAATCACCACTGTGGTTATGGTGCTATTGCTGAATTATCTGCTCCAGAACATGATTACTTAAAAGATGGTTTTTGGGCGAAAGATAAAGCTGCTGAGTTAAAACCAAAAAGCTTAAAAGTACGTTTCTTCGTTCGTATGGATGATGTTTCTAAACGTATTTTAGGTGTTGTAAATGATAAAATGTCTGAGTTAGATCGTGAAAAAGCGATTAACCAAGAGATTGCAAAAATTGAAAAAGAGAACAGTGAAAACGGAAAATATGTTGTTTCTGTTCGTTCATTCTTCCAAGGAAATGAATATTACTATTTTGTTTACCAAGACTATGAGGATGTACGTTTAGTAGGAACACCTCCAAGTTCTATTGGAAAATATGGTGGAGATACAGATAACTGGGAATGGCCACGTCACACAGGAGATTTCTCTATGTTCCGCGTATATGGTGACAAAGATGGAAATCCTGCAGCTTATTCTACAAGCAATGTTCCGTTGCAACCAAAACATCATTTACCAGTTTCTTTAAAAGGATATCAACCAAATGATTTCGCTATGATTTTAGGTTATCCAGGTCGTACAAATCGTTGGATGCCAGCGCAAGGTGTTGCTCAAAATGTAGAGTACGCTTATCCTGCATGGGTTGAAGCTTCTAAAGTGACAATGGATCAAATGAAAAAATATATGGAGCAAAATCAAAAAGTAAATATTGATTATGCTTCTAAATATGCTGGAGTTGCGAACTATTGGAAAAATCGTGATGGAATGATCGAAGCTTTAAAACTTCACGGAACTGTTGCGAAGAAAACAAAAGAAGAAGAAAAATTCAATAAATGGGCTCAAAAAGGAGCAAACAAAGCCGAATATGGTGATGTTGTTTCGAATTTGAATAATTATTATGCGAAAACAAATTTAGATGCTCGTCATAACAATTACATCAACATTTTATTGCGTTACTCAACTTTAGCAAGTGCGCCATATTCTATTGGAAAAGCATTAGAAAACTATGCAGCAGCGAATGATGCAAAACGTGATGAAATGCGTCCGAAAATTCAGAATGCAATCAATGCATATTACGAAAAAATGTATTTACCTTTAGAAAAAGATTTATTGGCTGCTCAATTAAATCTTTATGCTTCTAAAGCGAGCGAAGCTGGTTTAGCGCCTTATGTTGCTGATTTAGCGAAGCAAAATAACAAGAATTTTACAGCTTATGTAAATGATGCTGTTGAAAGAAGTTTCTTCGCTGATCAAAAACAAGTTGAGAATTTCTTAATTTCTCCAGATGTAGAAGTCTTGAAAAAAGATCCTTTATATGTTTTGTCAAATGCTTTAGTAGAAAGAGCTTCTAAGCAAACTGATGAACAAGCAAAATTGAATGATGTTTATTCTAAAAACTTCCGTTTATTGGTAAAAGGTTTACGTGAGTCTAAAATCGGAAATATTTTATATCCAGATGCTAACTCTACGTTACGTTTAACTTACGGTTCTATTCAAAATTTACCAAAAAGTACAAATCCAAAACGTCAACCAGATGTTGCTTCTAACTATTTCACAACATTAGAAGGTACAGTTGCAAAACACATCGCAGGTGACGAAGAGTTCGAAAATCCACAACGTTTATTAGATTTAGCGAAAGCGAAAGATTATGGACAATATGGAGATAAAGATGGATATTTACACGTAAATTTCTTATCAAACAATGATATTACAGGAGGTAACTCTGGTTCTCCGGTAATGAATGGTAAAGGTGAATTAATCGGTATTGCATTCGACGGAAACATTGAAGCAATGGCTGGTGACGTTATCTTTGATCCTAAATTACAACGTACGATTTCTGTAGATATTCGTTATGTTTTATGGGTTGTTGATAAATTTGCTGGAGCAAAACACATCGTTGATGAAATGACAATTGTAAAATAAGATTTGAATCATAATAATTTTTAAGGCTTCCTATTTTGGAAGCCTTTTTTTGTAGAGAGAATCTAAACGAATTACCTTTGTAAAAAATAAAAGTAAATGAAAGTTATTCCTCTTTTAGAAGGTGTTTTTCATGTTGATGCAAAAAAAGAGTTTCATTATTTAGGTGATAATATTGATGTTAAAAATCCCGCTGACGGATATAATCTTATTGTTCGTCCATTTTTGATACAAATTGGAGATGAAAATATTTTGATTGATTGTGGTTTCGGAACTGAAGTAGATTGTGAACCTATCATTCTAAAAAAATTACGCGAATATAATATTAATCCAAATCAAATTACGAAAGTATTGATTTCGCATTTACATAAAGATCATATCAACGGAATTGGAAATTGGGTAGGGGATCAGTTTGTATGTAACTTTCCTGAAGCAAAAATTTATATTCAACAACGCGAGTATGATTATGCGGTTGTTCAAACAAATAATTCTTATAACTATGATCGTTTAGAAAAGTTGAAATCATTCAAAAATATTGTATGGATGAATGATGATAGTGGAAATATAACGGATAATATCAAATTCGAAGTAACAGGAGGACACGTTCCGTTTCAACAAGTTTTTTGGATCAAAGAAAATGATGAAATTGTATTTTATGGAGCTGACAATCTACCTCAATTAAATTATTTTAAATATCATGCTGCTTTCAAGAATGATGTAGATGGTGTAAAAGCGATGGAAGATCGTTTGCGGTGGGAAGTTGATGCGAAAACAGAACACTGGAAAATACTTTTCTATCACGGAAAAAGAACAGATATAAAACAATTTTAGAAATTATATTATAAATGAAAAGCTTTGTATTTGCAAGGTTTTTTGTATTTGAATTATATTTCAGTTTAACTTCGAGTACCTTTGTTGATTTTAAAATTAATTGACATAAACTATGCTAAAACTCTTAAAAAGATATTAACGTTTTATGATTTGTTTTTTATGGATTTAATAAAAACGTTTATTGAAAATACATTTTATATAAAAAATCCCCAACATGTGTTGAGGATTTCGTGTGTAGTTTTTTACATTTTTTCTTCGCTATATTCGCCGAGTAAAGCATAATATCCAAAAAGTGCCATTCCAATAACTATAATTGGTGTAAGGACAAATAGAATAATAATTCCGAATACTAAATCATCTTGCGAACCTGATGATAATTTTGGAATTCCAAATTCCATGATACAAAAGTAGGCTAAAACAAGTGATAATGCGATCCAAACGATTCCTAATATTTTTTTAATTGTTTCCATTTCTAATTAGTTTTTTAGTTAACATTTCTGTCTTTATTACTGATATAAATTGCTCCGATGATAAAACAAACAGCCGCAATTCCAATAGGATACCAAAGACCCTCTAAGTAAAACTGTGGATCTCCGTTGTTTTTGGCATTTGTTACCAAATAAGTAGAAACAGCAGGTAAAAGACCTCCAAAAATTCCGTTTCCTACGTGGTAAGGCAAAGACATCGATGTATATCTAATTTTAACAGGGAACATTTCTACTAAGAACGCAGCAATTGGACCATAAACCATTGTGATAAAAATAATTTGAATCCAAATTAATCCAACTAATTTCCATTTATCACCACTATTAATATGTGTCGATTTTTTTACAATTTCACTTACTTTTCCATCTACAATTTTTGCTTGACCATTTTCTAAATGAAGCGTTGTAACTTGTTTATAAGTCGTGCCATCTGTAAATGATTTTTGAATTGTATAAATAGAATCAGATTTTTCGTCAACATTTTTGATTTCAGCTTTTTCAATTGTTTGTGCTGCAATTACTTCTTTATTTTCAAGATTTGTTGTTTGATACATTGATTCGTAAATTGGTCGATACGAGAATACAGCGACAATCATTCCGATTAACATCACCCATTTTCGACCAACTTTATCACTCAGCCATCCAAAGAACACAAAGAAAGGTGTACCAAATAATAAAGCAATTCCTAACAAAGAATCTACTTGATCAGATTCTACATTCATCACCGTTTTCATGTAACTCATCGAGTAAAACTGACCTGTATACCACACAACTCCTTGTCCCATCACAGCTCCAAAAAGTGCTAATAAAACGAATTTCATATTGTAACGATTCCCGAAAGATTCTTTCAAAGGATTTTTAGAAGTTGTTCCTTCATCTTTTGCTTTTTTGAAAGCTGGCGATTCGTCCATATTTTTACGAATCAAATATGAAACGTAAACCATTAAGATTGATAAGATAAATGGAACTCGCCATCCCCAAAGGTCAAACTGCTCTTCTGATAATAATGTTTTCGTTAATAAAATAACCAATAACGAAACAAATAAACCAACTGTTGCAGTGGTTTGTATCCAAGAAGTCCAATATCCTCTTTCTCCGTCTGGTGCGTGTTCTGCTACGTATGTTGCAGCACCTCCATATTCGCCTCCAAGTGCTAAACCTTGTAATAAACGTAAGATTAATACTAATAAAGGTGCGATAAAACCAATTGATTCGTAAGATGGAATACATCCTATTAAAAAAGTTGCTCCTCCCATTAATACTAAAGTTGCCATAAATGTATATTTACGACCAATAATATCTCCTAATCGACCAAAGAATAACGCGCCAAATGGACGTACAACAAATCCAGCAGCAAATGTTGCTAATGTTGATAAAAAGGCAGCTGTAGGATTGTCAGCAGGGAAAAATTTAGTAGAAATTACAACAGCTAAACTTCCAAAAATAAAGAAGTCATACCATTCAATTAGCGTTCCCATCGAGGAAGCACCAATCACTTTCCAGATTGTTTTTTTGTTAGCAGTTTCGCTCATAAATAATGTGTTTTTGTGTTAATTCTTGTGTGTTTTTTTATAATAATATCATTGCTTGTATTGTTATCATGTCGTCCATGTGTTTTGGTTGATCGAAAGATTTTTGATATTCTACAGAAATTTTAGCATTCTGACCATCAATGTACCAGTTTCCACCTAATTTTAATTCGTTTGCAGGCTTTACTAGACCTTTGAAATCTCTGTAAGAATATCCTACATACGGCTGAATTCTATTACGGAATTTTCCTTCTCCTTCTTTGATGTTTTTAGGCAATAAATACCCGACATGTCCAGAAAACTGATTTCCATCTCCTACAACATTTCCTTGTACATAATTTTCGCCCATGTCCGAATTTTGATATTTCGCATAAGCTGTTATCGAAGAAGATTTTCCGATTGGCGCATCATAAAAAGCATCAACAGCAAGATGAGTTACATTTTCTCCAATCAAATTATCATTTTCTTTTTTGACAATTGCATTACTTTGATTGAAAAATCCTGCTCCGATGTTAAATACTTTTTTAGTTCCTAAATAGGTTCCAACGCGATAAGGTAAAGCATTTGATTCTTGATCTAAAAATTGATAATCAAAATATCCTGAAACCGCATATTTTCCTTCTCCAAGTATCGCTTTTCCTAAATACTTTTCTTGTCCGTTTTCTAAAACTGTCGAAGAGTTTCCATCTAAAGTATTAGTAATAGCATCACTTAATGCTAAACGATAATTCAGTTTTCCAATTCGCCCTTTTGCAAACATTCCCAAATGATTTGAAAATTGATCAGACAAACCAAGTGTTGACCAGTCAGCTCTGTTATTATCTAAGGTCAACATATTGATAGAACCTTGACCATTTCCACGAGAAATTCCACCAAAATTGTGAACTCCAGCACCAATTGCTAAATTGTTTGTTACCTTATATTGTAAAAACATTTCATGCAAGAAAAACGATACATCTGTACTTTTTCCCATCGGAGAAAGATTATTATCATAGATTCCATTTGCACCAAAATGTGTTAAAATCATAAATCGATCATTGATTTGTGAATAAGCAAGAACGCGCGCTCGTTTGATAGAAAATCCATCATTGGCGTGTTTTCCTTCGTAATCCTGAAACCAAGTTTGTCCCCAAAGAATAAATCGGACATATTTACTTCCTTCTGGATTTAATTTAACGACCAAACCGCCGTCATATTCAGAAGCATATTGAGCCTTCAATTCCGTGGCTCCAAAAATGGATAGTAGAGCAATTGCGACAAAAATTTTTTTCATTTTTTAATAAATGGTGTTAGTTGTACATTATTTGTGATTTTGTATTGACTTAATTAATAGACTTAAGTTTATCTAAAATAATGTATTGAATAATAATAATGCTTTTTTTGATAAAGAATTTCTTTTTTATTTTATTAGTGTAAATAATACGCTAATATTTTTTTTAATTTCTTAAAAAAATGTCAAGAAAAGTTTTAAGTTGATAATCTGAGTTGGATTTATTTCAGAAAATTTATCAAAAAAAGATGCAATAATAATCTTATTATTTATTAAATCAAGAAATAATTATTGACTAATTGATAAAATATAGAAGTAATTTATTCTAAAATGTTATGATTTAGTAAAATATAATCTGAAATTATTTATTCTGATTAGAATAGTATAAGTAGAAAGCATAAAAAAGGTTTCGATTTTATTCGAAACCTTTTTTTAATTTATTGTAATTCTAAGATAATCTAATAATCCAACACAATTTTCTTTGGAAAACTGCGCGCCTTTCAATTGATTATCATTCGGATTTATCGTGAAATTATAAGCCGTTTTGAAGTTGGCTTGCTTTAAATTGGTCTGATAGAAAATGGTGTGAGCCAAATTACAATTCATAAAATAAGCTTGACTAAGATCTGCGAAAGAAAATTCTACATTTTGTAAAGAACAATTGCTAAACTTTGTCTTTTTTAGCGGTAATTCATAAAAAGATGAGTCGTTTAACGTACAATTTTCAAATGAAATGCTTAACCCAAATTTGTTCGAATTTTCGAGATTAAAACCTATCATTTTACAATTCATAAACTCAACTTGCTGAAAGCTTGTGTTTTCTAAAGTTACATTACTCAAATTACATTCGATAAATTGACATTGAATAAATTTGATATCGCTTAAATCTAATCCATTCAAATCACAATTTATAAACTCGCAATTCTCGTATTCACCAGATATATTTTGATTTTCTGAGAAATTAATTTGTTCAAATTTTTCTTCGAAATGATAATCCATAAGTTATTTTTTTACGATTAAGTTTCTTAAGGCTAACCAGAAAATCATCACAATCATGTCAATATAAATAGTAACTTTTAGTTGATCGATTTGCGAACAAAGATTTTTTCCTGTTACAGTAGAAATACAAGTGTCAACTCCGTCGGTTTCATATTTTATACTAACCATAGTGTTAATAATCATGTAAAAAACAATTGGAATAATAAGAATAATTATCGCTAAAATAATGTTGTAATATCGTTTTGAGATCATAATTAATCTTCGAATGTAACTTCTATTTCTTGTCCAAATTGTAAGATATAACCATTGTTGTCGTAGATTGCAAACTCGCGCATATCCCATTCAAAGGTCTCAATTTCATATACAACTTCGCAATCATCTTTTACTTGATTCCACAACTCGTCTACGTTGTCTACAACAAAATAAAAAGAACCTGTGAAATTAGCTCGTTCAAAATCTGCTCCTTCATTTGGATAAGCCAACATAATTTCTACATCGTCTTTTTGCAAGCAAGCCCAAATCCAATCTTCATTTTGATCAGCAATCTTAAATCCTAATTTTTTATAGAATTTTGTTGTTTTTTGTAAATCTTTCGTCCAAATAATTGGGCGCAAACTTTTAAAAGCCATGTTATATTATTTTGGATAAAATTACTTCAATTTTTCTTAACTCTCAATTCCATTTTTAATGAAAATTAAGCTATTTATTCATATTATTTTACTGAAAGTTTATTCCATAAAAAACTCCTAACACGTAGGAGTTTCATACTATAAATCAAAATTGATTTATGGATTATATTTTTTGTTTAATGCTTTCAAGATTGCCCAAGTTTCAGCATCTACAACTCCATCGTATTTTTCTGGACGGAAATGCATCTGAAATGCCACAATTGCATTTTTTGTTTGCGCGTCTATCATTCCATTTGTAGGAACGTTGTACCCATATTTCTTAAGATCAGTTTGCACTTGTGTGATAAAAACGGAACTTGTTGTATCCCAAGGATATTGTTGCATAAATACATACTTGTCTGTATCATCGTACCAAGCACCAACACCGTAATCTGTATATAATTTTTTCCAAGGGAAAAGTGGACCCGGATCTGGTTTTCTTCCTGGCGCAACATCAGAATGCCCAATTACATTAAAAGGAGAAATATTATAACGTTTTACAATATCTTGTGTCAATTCACCTACTTTTTTGATTTGATAATCTGGATAAGGCGTGTAATTTGGATAAGCATCCGTTCCTTTGTTTCCAAGATTAACGATTTCGATACCAATAGAAGAAAAGTTTATATTATCCAATCCTTTCCAACTACTAACACCTGCATGCCATGCACGTTTTGTTTCGTCAACTAAAAGATTAATTGTTTTGTCATCATAATCATTTACCAAATAATGTGCACTTACATCTTTCTGAGTCAATACTTTTAACGATAACTCTGTGTTGATTGCTGTGTAGTGTAACACTAAAAATCGTACACGTTCATCTTGCGAAATAGATGGATAATAATCTGTTGTCACCTTGTACTTGTCGAGTTTTGCAGCTCGAGTCATTTCCGGTTGATCTGTTTTTGAATTGATAATGACTGTGTCACGAATTACTTTTGTAATTGTTTTTGGTGGAACTGTTTTAGTTGCACAACTAGCCAAAATAAAAAAACAAGAAATTGCCGAAAATACTAATCCTTTAAAATTCATTCTTTTAGTTCTAAATAGTCTTTTGAATAGCCAAAATTAAGCCAAATAATTTAATTTTTTTTCTAAAAAGACTTGTTTTGCAATAAAAGTCAATATATATTTGCAACCGCTTTATGAGACTAATCAGTCTTATTTTTAAAAGTTAGGAGAGGTGCCAGAGCGGTAATGGAGCAGATTGCTAATCTGTCATCGGGAAACCGATGCCAGGGTTCGAGTCCCTGTCTCTCCGCTTTTTTAAAGCTAGAAATAAAACACCACTCGGGGTGTAGCGTAGCCCGGTCATCGCGCCTGCTTTGGGAGCAGGAGGTCGCAGGTTCGAATCCTGCCACCCCGACGAATTTTAGTAATAGAATTTTGGATTGGTCCAGTAGCTCAGCTGGATANNCAAAATTGTAAATCACTATTTTCAGTGAGATGCTTTCTGTAAAGTTTACTTATTTTTATTCAAATAAATTGTATGAATCAGCCAACCAAAATCAACATATCAAGAGTATTTATAGGATTGACAATATTCTTCTTTCTATGCTTTATTGTTATGTATAGTATTGATGGAACTGAAATAGCAAGAAATCAAAATTTTATGTTCGATTTTATAGCTATTACTGGATTTGGGTCTTTTATTTTATGTCCACTTTTTTCAGTAATATCCATTATTTTTAACTATAAAAATAGGATATTATATCTTGTATTACTTTTAAGTTTTATTCCTTTTTTTGGAATTTTAAAACTATTTGAAGGTGCTAATTTCGGAGGAAGTTTTTAATAAATTTTCGTCTTTTATTGATTTTTCAAAAAACGAAGATTCATAAAGATACTAAAAAGTTAGAATAATTATAAAAAAAACATTTTTTGTGTCCGTATTTGTCCTATCATTATTTATTCAATTAGTAAAAAGAAAAATTCTTTTTTATGCCTCTATTTATCATCGTTTTGAGCGATATGAATTTTTAGTTGTTTTTTAGTTTGTTCGATTGTTGTTCGACCATTCTTCGACCGTTGTTCGACGANNTCGTCGAACAACGGTCGAAGAAACCTCGAAGGAAAGTAGGAGAAAAAATGTAGAATTCTATTTTTTCAACAATGGATATTGTGTTGTTATTTAATTGTGTTTTTAGAGAAAATTATTTCAGCATATTATTGTAAAAAATCTTTTCCTTTTTCACTCAATTGTTTAAAGTTAATTGCAGGAATAGTTGGATTCAATTTAGATTTGAAATTAGTCACACTTGGCGTTTCAAAAAAATCTAATTCGTACAAACCATCTTCCACGAATTGACAATCATCGGTTAAAATATAGATTTTAGGAAAACTTGGTTTTCGTTCTATTTTTACTTTTTTGATGTTATTTTGATCAGTAAAAACTTCTCCTTTCTTTGTGTTCGCCATTGTTTCTTATTTAGAGAACAAATTTCTTAATAAAATTGAATATTTAAAAAATCAATCCGTAATATTCAAAATATTTCTACCTTCGTTACAAATAAAACCACGTGAAATATACAATTCAAGCAATACTTTTGTTTTTTGTTTTAGGATTAACAAGTTGTTTACCAACCAAAACAGTTTCCGAAACTAAAGTTGTGACTTCAGAAATTAGCGATTTGTCGGGTAAATGGAATATAAATGATGGAGGAGATTACATTATTTTTGAAGATGCAACGAAAAAAATGGTAATGAAAACGGTTTGCGGAATTATTACGGCTGATTATACCAAAATAGATCAAGCTATAATTTTTAATCATTTAAAACAAGTGAATTCTGATTGCGAAATTCCTCAAAATTTGATTCAAAATTTGCAAAAAACTGCATATTTTAAAGTAAAATCATCAAATCAAATTACTTTTTATGATGAAGCTCATCAAGAAAAGTTAACTTTGAAATTAATAAAGTAAATCGCCTAGAAAAATATATTATGCTTAGCATAATTTTTTATTAAATTTGTCTAAATTTCTAATGTTGAAGAAAATTTTAAGTTATCCGTTATCTATAATCTTTTATATTTTTTATGGATTAACGTTGTTGGTAATGCATGTTGTGCAATGGTTGTGCTACAATTTGGGAGGTTATGCTGCTCATCACAAAAGTGTAAAAGTGATGAATGGTCTTTTGGTTTTTTGGACAAGAATTTTAGGTACAACGTATACCTATAAAGGAAGAGAAAATTTGAAACAAAATGTACCATTGATTTTTGTGAGTAATCACCAAAGTATGTATGATATTTCTCCGTTGGAATATGATTTGGCTGATTATCATCCTAAGTTTATTTCGAAAATAGAATTGGGAAAAGGAATTCCCAGTGTATCGTACAATTTAACGCATGGAGGTTCTGCATTAATCGATCGTAAGAACGGAAAACAAGCAATAGAGGAAATAAAAAAATTAGCGCAATACATTCAGAAAAATAATTATTCAGCTATTATTTTTCCAGAAGGTACAAGAAGCAAAAATGGAGTACCAAAGGCTTTCAAAGAAAATGGATTGAAAGTTTTGACGAAATATGCTAAAGACGCTTATGTTGTTCCCGTTACGCTAAATAATACGTGGGAAATAGAAAAGTGGGGTAAATTCCCGATGTATTTGGGCGCGAAAGTAACGATACAATACCATAAACCCTTAAAAGTGAGTGACTATAAGTTTGATGAAATATTCGAGCTTACCGAAAAAACTGTAAAAAGTAGTATAACCGCATAAAATAATTATATGTCAATAAATAATGTTCGCCTGGAAGTAATGCAATTTCTTGAGAAAGATATTGATGCTTATATGGACAAATTCTTAGTTCCAGCCGATAAAATTTGGCAACCAACAGATTTTTTACCGAATTCTCAAACAGATTCTTTTTTTGACGAAATCAAAGAATTACAAGAGCTTTCGAAAGATTTGCCAGATGATTTCTGGATTACATTGATTGGTGATACCATTACCGAGGAAGCTTTGCCAACCTACGAATCTTGGTTGATGCAAATGGACGGTGTGGTAGATGAAGAAGGAAATTACCTAGAAAATGGTTGGGCAAAATGGATTCGCCATTGGACAGGAGAGGAAAATCGTCACGGTGATGTTTTGAATAAATTTTTGTATTTATCAGGACGTATCAATATGCGCGAGGTTGAAGTAACAACGCAACATTTGATAAATGACGGTTTCGACATTGGAACAGCACACGATCCTTACAAAAACTTTGTTTACACAAGTTTTCAAGAATTAGCAACTTATGTATCGCACAATAATGTATCAGCAATTGCAAAAAAATACGGAGCGAAAAAATTATCGCGTATGTGTAAAATTATTGCAGGAGATGAAATGCGTCACCATTTAGCTTACACAGAGTTCGTTCGTCGTATCTTCGAAGCTGATCCTTCTGAAATGATGTTAGCTGTTCAACATATGTTCAAACTTAAAATTGTAATGCCAGCGCATTTCTTAAGAGCTTCTGGTGAAGAAAGAGGAACTTTGTTTGATGCGTTTTCAGATGCAGCGCAACGCATTAATGTGTACACAGCGTTTGATTACATCGATATTATGCGAAAATTAATTGAAGCTTGGCAATTAGATAAAATCTCTGGATTGAATGCTGAGGCTGAAAAAGCAAGAGATTATATCATGAAATTCCCAGATAGAATGGATAGAATTTCGCAACGTATTGTAATTCCTGAAGTAGGACCACAATTCAAGTGGTTAGTTCCTGCGACAGCTAAATAGAAAATCAATTTTATTAAGATGTATATCAAGATTGTTTTACTTTTTCTATTTATAATTTCATGTTCAAATATTGATAGGTTAAATTATCCATCTAATATTAATGAAATTAAAGAAGTTATATTAGAAAGACCTGATAGTAATTCAAATGGAAAATTTTCAGAAATAAAACAATTAAATGACAATCAGATAAAACAACTTTTAGTTATTTTAAATAAAGCTAAACAAATAGATTCTAAAAATTTTGATGAAGATTTTCAAATTATTTTTTCAACAGAGTCTGGAACTAAAAGAATTATGGTAAGGGGTAATAAAATTAAAAATTTTGATAGTAATAAAGTTTATCAAATACCGAATGTAGATTATTTGAATAATTTTTGAAAATCACATATAATCAAAATCATATAAAAAGAGGCAATTCAAAATCGAATTGCCTCTTTTTTTTAGTAACTTTAACCAACAAACAAATTATAAACAACTACTTATGGACGATTTTATTGCTGCCAGAAGTCAAATGGCGATGTCGCTTGCCTTTCACATTGTTTTTTCGTGTGTTGGAATGGTGATGCCGTTTATGATGGCAATCGCTCACTACAAATACCTCAAAACTAAAAACGAAATTTACAAAGGGTTAACCAAAGCTTGGAGTAAGGGAGTTGCAATTTTATTTGCTACGGGAGCAGTTTCTGGTACAATGCTTTCGTTTGAGTTAGGATTATTGTTTCCTAAATTTATGGAACACGCTGGACCAATTTTCGGAATGCCATTTTCGTTAGAAGGAACAGCTTTTTTTATTGAAGCCATTGCTTTAGGTTTTTTCCTTTATGGTTGGGACAAATTCAATAAATGGTTTCATTGGATTTGTGGTGTAATTGTAGGGATTAGTGGTTTAGCTTCAGGGATTTTGGTTGTTGCTGCAAATGCTTGGATGAATTCTCCGTCAGGTTTCGATTTTATAAATGGCGAATATTTAAACATAGATCCTGTAAAAGCTATGTTCAACGATGCGTGGTTTTCACAAGCGTTGCACATGACAATTGCAGCTTTTTGTGCGACTGGATTTGCGGTTGCGGGTTTACATGCTTATCTTATTTTGAAAGGTAAGAATGTAAATTTTCATCGCGAAGCATTCAAAATTAGTTCTGTTTTAGCGATTACAGCAGCAATGTTAGCACCTTTGAGTGGTGATATTTCGGCGAAAGATGTAGCAAAACGTCAACCGATTAAATTGGCTGCGATGGAAGCGCATTTCAAAACAGAAGAAAGTGCTTCATTTGTTTTGGGTGGAATAGTGGACGAATCAAAAGAAGAGATTAAATATGCGATAAAAGTTCCGGGTGTATTGAGTTTCTTGGTTCATTCAGATTTCAAAACACCTGTAAAAGGTCTAGAAGAATTTCCGAAAGATGAATGGCCGCCTGTGGCAGTTGTACATTATGCTTTTCAGATTATGATAACATTCGGAATGTTGATGATGGGAATAGCTGTTATTTATTTGATTGCGCAATTTTTTAAGAAAGATTGGCGAACAAAACGCTGGTTTTATAAATTGTTTATGATTGCGACACCTTTCGGATACATCGCTTTAGAAGCAGGTTGGACGGTAACAGAAGTCGGTCGTCAACCGTGGATTATTTACGGAATTATGCGAACGGTAGATTCCATCACGCCAATGCCAGGAATACAATATTCGTTTTACATTTTCACGTTTGTATTCATTACATTGTCCATTATTTTAGTGTTCTTAATGAATCGACAAATACAAATGGTTGCGAAGCTTTACGATCCAGAAGATCCAAATTATAAACCAGAAAAACATTAAGTATGATTTACGTAGTAATAGCATTTTTGTGGGTTGCCATCTGTTTATATTTAATTTTAGGTGGAGCAGATTTCGGTGCTGGAATTGTCGAATTATTCTCTGAAAAGAGTTACAAAAAACGTACGCAGAAGATTATGTACAATTCGATTGGACCTATTTGGGAAGCAAATCATATGTGGTTAATCATTGCCATTGTAATTTTGTTTGTCGGTTTTCCTAAGGTTTATGCAGATGTTTCTAATTATTTACATATTCCGTTAGTGATTATGTTGTTAGGAATCATAGCGCGTGGAACATCGTTTACGTTTAGAAATTATGATGCAATCAATGATAAATGGCACAATCTGTACGATGTCATTTTTACCTATTCAAGTGTTGTGACGCCTTTGTTTTTGGGAATAATTGCAGGATCTATCGTTTCAGGAAGTATTGATGATAATGCATTTTCGTTTCAAGATGCATATATATTTTCGTGGCTAAGTTGGTTTAATTTTTCAGTTGGAATTTTTACTGTTGTGATTTGTGCTTTCTTGGCTTCGGTTTATTCAATTCAAACTGTTAAAAACGAAGAAGATAAAGTGATTTTAAGAAAACGTGCGAAGCTTTATACAGCTTTAATTTTTGTTGCTGGTGCATTGGTATTTGCAGTTTCACTTTGGAAAAACATTCCATTATTTAGTTGGATAACATCAGAAATTTACGGTTATATCGCAATAGCAATTGCTTCAATTTCAATTGTATTATTACTTTCAGCCTTAAATAAAGCGAAGGATTCTTTGTTGAAAGTTTACGCAGGAATTATTGTGATGATGATTTTATTTGCGGCAACTTATTCGCATTTTCCAAATTTGGTATTATTCAAAGATGGTTCAACATTATCTTTATTAACAGATTACGGTGCGTTGAGTACGATAAATATGTTAGCTTGGGCATTATTACTCGGCTCGATATTTATTTTACCATTTCTATTTTACTTAATTTATTCATTTAATCAGAAGCAAAAAATATAAATACTCGTTCCAAATTTGATTACAAACATACTTGTTTATAATTAACCGAGCCTTTAGGAAAGGACAAGTGAATTTGGTAAATACAATAATCTGTTTAAATCTTCAGAACAAGGATGATAAGAGAAGAGCCTTATTTCAATTCGAAATAAGGCTCTTTTATTTTAATTATGTTTTGCTTGCCATTCTGCAATTTCTTGCTCATTCAGTAAACAAGAGTTTAATTCTTGTGTAACTTTTTCTTTGTCCAAACCTTGACCAATAAAAACAAGTTCTATCATTCGATCTCCCCATTCTTTCGACCATTTGGCGTCAATTGTTTTTTGATTAAATTGATAAGCTGCAAACTGAATTCTTTCGTCATACGGCATCGAGCACCACCAAGCCCCCGCAGGATCAATTCGGATACTACCACCAGCTTGACTCAAGAAAATAGCTTCATCAGGACGATTTGCTAACCAAAATAAACCTTTTGAACGGTAAATAGTTGGAGGAAAATTATCATTCAAATAGGTTAAAAAACGTTCTGCATGAAACGGAATTTTTTGTCTGTAAACAAAAGAAGTCATTCCATATTTTTCTTCCAAATGATCGTGGTGTTCGTGCGTACAATGTTCACCACATTCGTGATCATGGTGATGGTGATGTTCCTCTTTTTCTTGCTCTTCTAATAATTTTACCCAAGCATCCATGTCCTGAATTTTTTCGAAATCGAATAGATTGGTATTCAAAATTTCAGTTAATTCAACGTGAGAAAAACTTGCAGGAATTATTTTAGCAGAAGGATTTAATTTTGTCACAAACGCTTCAATATTCATCAACGTTTCTTCTTCAACCAAATCCATTTTATTTAGAATAATCACATTCGAAAATTCAATTTGATCGATTAAAAGATTTACAATCGGACGATTATCGTCTCTATTTTCTGTGAAACCACGATCAAAAACATCTTCATCAGTTCCTAAATTTTTGAAGAAATTATAAGCGTCAACTACAGTTACCAACGTATCTAAACGCGCAACTTTTGGCAAATCAATTTTACCATCTGGCGAAACAAAATCCAATGACTGCGCAATAGGACCTGGATCAGAAATACCAGAACTTTCGATAACCAAATAATCATATTTCCCTGATTGTGCCAACTTCTCTATTTCTACGATCAAATCTTCTCGTAATTCACAACAAACGCAACCGTTGCTTAATTCAACCAATTTTTCATCCGTTTGAATTAAATCATTTTCGCGAGAAACCATTTGCGCATCAATATTTACTGCGCCCATATCGTTCACGATAACTGCTACTTTTAGTCCTTTTTTATTGTGTAATATATGATTAAGAAGTGTCGTTTTTCCGCTTCCAAGAAATCCAGAAAGTACCGTTACAGGTAGTCTATTTTTCATAATTTATGCTTAAAAATATGCTACAAAGTTACGTTTTTATCACGCAAATTTTTGTGTAGAATCATCTATAAATTTTATAATGTTCTGTTAAGAATTTAATAATAAATCACTGTTAGAAAGATTTCTTTTATTTTTGTTCAAAATCAAATAAAATAATGTTTGTTTATAGTGTTATCACGTCAATAATTATTTCAATCGTACTTGAAATTTACCTGTATTATAATTTTAAAAAATTCATTCAAAATAAGTATATTCTTTTCGGGAATATGCTTTTGTGGTTACTTGTTTTGGGTAATTTTGGATATAATCTAATCTTTTTTGATCGTAATGTTGGTCAAACGCAAACGACAATGTGGGCAACAGGTTTGTTTATGTTGTTTGGTTTTCCTCGAATTATTTTGGTTCTATTTTTCTTGGTTCAAGATATTTTTAGAGGCTTTGGGTGGCTATTTAATCGTGCAACAAATCATCAAACAAAAGAAGATTCTTATTTACCTTCTCGTCGAAAATTTGTAATGATTTCTGGATTAATAGTAGCTTCAATACCTTTTTTTAGTTTGATTTATGGAATGACTTTAGGAAAATATAATTTCAAGGTAATCAAGAAAAAATTGGCATATCAACGTTTACCAAAATCGTTTGATGGTTTCAAGATTTTACATATAACGGATATTCATTCGGGAAGTTTGGACAATCGTGAGAAAATAGAATATGCAGTGGATTTAATTAATCAACAAGAGTTTGATATACTATTTTTTACGGGTGATATTGTGAATAATTTTCATTGGGAAATGGACAAATGGTACGATGTTTTTTCTAAAATAAAACAAGCGCCGCACGGAAATTTTGCAGTGCTAGGAAATCATGATTATGGAGAATATTCGGATTGGAAAACGGAGGAAGAAAAGCAAGATAATTTTGAGAAAATTAAAGCGATTTTCCCTAAGATTGGAATGAAATTATTATTGAATGAAAACCGATTTATTACAAAGAATGGTGAAAAAATTGCATTGATTGGCGTTCAGAATTGGGGAACACGATTTAAGAAATTAGGTGATATTGATGCAGCTTCGAATTATGTAAATACAGAAGATTTTAAAATTGTGATGTCTCATGATCCTTCGCATTGGAATGAGATATTGAAAAATCATCCGAAACATTTTGACTTGACTTTGTCTGGACATACGCATGGAATGCAATTAGGAATTGAAGTTCCGAAAATTGGTTTGCGTTGGAGTCCGGCGCAATATGTGTATCCGCAATGGGCAGGTTTTTATGATTTTGAAGGAAAGATTATCAATGTAAATCGCGGATTTGGTTATCATTTTTACCCAGGAAGAGTAGGTGTTTGGCCAGAAATAACATTAATAGAGTTGAAATCAGTATAAAGTATTAGGAAAAAGCAATCAAAGTTTTTGATTGCTTTTTTGATGTATATCAATTCTGAAAACAGATTTTTATCGGATTATTGTCATAAAAAAAGAAATAATATGAATCGAGAATTAATTCCTTTACAGGTTGTAAAAAATGAATCAGCTTTTCGTTTTGAGCTGAATGTAGACGGATACATCGCTTTTATAGATTATAAAGAAGAAGATGATATTATCAATTGATTCATACCGAAGTTCCTGAAGAATTAGGAGGAAAAGGCGTTGCTGCTGCTTTGGTTGAAAAAACATTGGTTTATTTGGAGGAACATAAAAATCCTTTGTTTCCGTATTGTCCTTATGTATATGCCTACATCAAGAAACATCCGGAATGGAAACGAATTGTTCATCCTAAATTCTCTAACTATAACGAATTGTAATCGGTTAACGAATGAGATTATTACAAGAAATGCGACCTTAATCAGGTCGCATTTCTTGTAATATTTTTGAAAAGCAATTTATTTAAGCTTTGTGATGATCATCATCGTGTGTATATGTTTGCTCAATTGCGACGTGTCCTTCCCATTTATCAACTGCAACAGTCGATAAAGCATTTCCAAGAACATTCGTCATCGAACGAGCCATATCACAGAAATGGTCGATTGGTAAAATCAATGCGATTCCTTCTGGTGGAATTCCAAACATCGAACAAGTTGCAACCACTACAATTAATGAAGCTCTTGGCACACCTGCAACACCTTTTGAAGTAAGCATTAAGACTAATAACATCAAAATTTGTTTCTCGATCGGCATGTGAATTCCATAAACCTGCGCGATAAATAGCGACGCGAACGTCATGTACATCATCGATCCATCTAAATTGAAGGAATATCCGAGCGGTAAAGTAAACGAAATAATTTTCTTTTGAGCCCCAAATTTTTCTAATTCTTCAACTAATTTTGGGAATACAGCTTCTGATGAAGTTGTAGAGAAAGCGATTAATAATGGCGCTTTGATGTGTCTTAATAAGTCGATTACTCGTTTTCCTAAGATGAAATATCCAACCAAAATTAAAACAGCCCAAAGAAGCAAAATACCAATTACGAAGGCGATTAAATATTTAACATAAAGTAAGAATATACCGAATCCGTACGTTGCAATAGCAGCAGAAATAGTTCCTAAAACTCCTAATGGCGCAGTCCACATTACATATCCAACCATGATTAAAACGATATGCGAAATTTTATCTAACGCTTTCGTAATCATTTCGCCTTCTTTTCCATAAGCTGCCATTGCGACACCAAAGAAAATAGAGAAAACAACGATTTGTAAGATTTCATTTGTTGCAAATGATTCGAAAACAGATTTAGGAATCATATGTGTAATGAAATGTTCTAATGTAAGCGAAGCTTGACCTTTTAATAAATCTTGAGCAGAACTTGAATCGATTTCAATATTCAATCCTTCTCCAGGTTTCATTACATTGATAACAATAGCACCAATCACCAAAGAAGTAAGTGAAGCTGTGATAAACCAACCCATTGCACGTCCACCAACACGTCCAACCATTTTCATATCACCCATTTTAGCAATACCAACTACTAATGTTGAGAAAACTAAAGGCGCAATAATCATCTGAATAAGACGAATAAAAATAGTACCAAGAAGTTTTATGTTAGTCGAAAATGTTTTAATAAATTCTGGCGAGGTATTATAATGTACATATCCTCCAAGCGCAACCCCGATAAGAAGGGCAATAATAATAGCTATAAAAAGTTTATTGTTTTTCATTATGCGATTTTAAACTTTTCCAAAACTACTATTTTTTAGCAAATTATTAAGAATATAAATCAATTTATACACCAAATAAAATATAAAACCCTTTGTATGTAGTATTTATAAAGGGTTTTCTTTATAGTGTATTGTGTACTATTCTGGCTGTTTGAACGGAATTTCTTGATTTAAAATCTCTTCAATTAATGTTGACATTGGCGCGTTAGAATTCTCGACAATCGAATAATCGATGGTTGTATTTTTATCAACCGAAAGTTTAATTAAATCTTTATTTGGAAATTTGATCGGATAAATACACAATTCAATGTCTTTATTTAGATTTTTTTTGTCTGCATAAAATAAATGAGCATAGAAAATTAATTGCAATTGTTTGGCTTTATCTTCTTTTTTGTAAACGGTTTCTATTTCTTCGGTTTTAACCGAAATATCTTTCGCATAACCAGTTTTGTAATCAATAATTCGAGTTTGATTATTGACAGAATCAATTCTATCAATCACCCCTTTCAGTTTTACAATTTTGCCATTTGTAAGTGTAAAATCAACTTCGAGCTTGCTCTCCAAAGCTCGAATAACAAATTCATTTTCTTTTGCAGTAGTTGTATCTTTAGACAAAACGCCATCTACAATTCGCTCTGCAATTTTATAAATCAAATAATTTGGTCCTTTATCTAAATGCCCATCTTTATATTCTTTGCTAAAATGTTTTTGTAAGGTTTTATCTTTTATTTTTTCGATATTTTTGAAATCATTTTCATGCAAAATATGTCCAATATAAGGCGTGTACAAATCCTCTAAAGCTCCGTGTACAATGTTTCCTAACGTTCTTGCGCTTACAATTTCTTCGGCTTCTTCGACTTCATTTACATTAAAAACACGTTGTTCATAAAAATCTAACGGATTGCGTAAATATGTCGAAAGTGAAGAAGGTGAAATTCCATATTCAGCCCAATTTTGAAGTTTAGCCATTGTTTCGTCAGTTTTAGGAACAATGATTTCTTTCAAAGGTTTTGTAACAAAACTTGGAGCAGCAAAAGTTTCTTTCACTTCGTGATTACTTTCAAATTTGATTTGAGCCAAAAAGCGAGATTTTTCTCCAGAACCCATTCCGTCAGCTTCGGTATCGTACACGAAATAAGCGTTTTTCGCACGCTGAATCAAACGATAAAAGTGATATGCATAAATCGAATCATTTTCGGTAAATGTATTCAATTTCATTTGTTTGCGAATGTCATACGGAATAAATGTATTGTTTTGTCGTCCCAAAGGCAAAATTTCGTCATTCACAGAAGTCATGATAATATTATCGAAATTCAATAAACGAGTTTCCAATAATCCCATCAATTGTAAACCTTTCAAAGGCTCTCCAATAAAGGAAATTGTCTCGGAAGAAACGATTTTATTGTACAATAAAAACAAGGTTCTGTAATCTTTGATATCATCAACACTCAACAAATTTTCGTGCAATTGATTGAAAACTTTTTTGAAAAAGAACAAATATTCTTTTGTCAACAAATCGTTCATCGAAGGATGATGCAGTAATTCGTCTGTCCAATTTTTTAGATGATGAATAAATTCAGTGATGCTTTTCGGAATATGAAAAATAGATTTAAAGATTGATTCTCTTAAGGCATTTTGAATCGAATTTTGAGAATTAAATATTCTATTTTGTAAACGAATATCACCGATTAATCTTCGACTTTCTTCTGTGCTAAAAAGAGATAATGTTTTATTTTCAAGAATTTGTAAGACATTTTTGAAATAAAACATGGTTCCTTTTCCTAACTTCTCCCGATTCATTTGCAACTCAAAAATTGATTTGAAAAATTGCGCTAACGGAACAGAACGTAACGGAATTCCCATCGAAATGTTGAGATGTGTGATATTTTCGGGCAACGAATTGAGAATTGCTGGTAAAATAGATTCATCAGCCAAAATCAACGCGGTATTTTTTATCTCATCTTCGTTGAGATTTCTAATTAAATCTGCAATATATTTTGCTTGTCCAACTTGTTTTGCAACACCAATTGTCTGTAAATTTTTTGGTCTCGAAAATTCATCAACCACCCAATTGATAGGTTTTATTTTTTCTTTGTATTTTCTTAGAAAAGAACCAGCTTCTTGATTCGGATTTTCGTAATAATATTTATCTGCATCCCAATATAAAGTGGCTAATTTTTCTTTTTCTAATCGAAAAATTAGTGCTTGTTCTGCTTTTGTCAAGGCATTAAAACCAGCAAAAACATAATGTGAAGTTCTGTTTTCGACAATCTCTTCAACCTTTTCACTTGCGATTCTAAAAACCATCCCAGCATAACCTTCTTTCGAATCCAACAGATCTTGTTGTAATTGAAAATATAATTTTGAAACAATTCCCCAAAACGTTAAGTGATTTTGAATGATTTCATTTTTCCCAATCTCAATTTTTCCATCTCCCCATTGACTAATTCGTTCTACCGAAATCAAATAGTCTAAAACTTTATGCGCAGGTTGCAAAGAAGCATCGATATCATCGAAATCTTTCAAAACAGTTGGTCCCCATTTGATAAAATCTTCGAAAGAATCAGGCTTGTCAACGATTTTTTTATAGGCTTGATACGCTTTGAACCATAGATTAATTCCAGAAATAATTTCTAAACCAGAAAGTTCGCTCATCAATTCTTCGATACTTTTCATTTGTGGAAGAATGATATTTTGCGCTTGACGCTGAAATTCTTGTTTGAAGAATAACATGGGACGTTTTCCTGGTAAAACTAAAGTGGTGTTGATAAAGTTTTTTTGATTTTGGACTAAATCTTTTACAACATTTTCTATGAATTGAGCCATTTTGAAATTTTCTTTCGTTGAGTTGTTGTAAAAGTAAGGATTTTGAGAGACAATTCGTGGCGTTGAATTATTTTACTTCTTGAACTTTTTCTTGAAATAATTTTTCAAAAGTTTCAGTGATTTTATCCTCAGACATTTTTGTAGCAACAAAATATAATATGAATCCAAAAAATAACATCGGAATAGAAATTAAAGGTAAAAAATTATGAATTCCATTAGTAATAATTTGAAAAAGTGAGATTATAAAAAATAAAGTCACAATACTTATCCAAACAATGAAAAATATTGAAACAAAAGAGTTTAATTCTAAATTGTAAACAATAGTGGTTTTATTGTCGTTGGTATTGAAATGACCAATAATTTGAGGATTAAAACTATTTCGTCCGCTAATCGTTTTCATCAAATTGAAATGATCTTTATAAACTATCCCTTCAAATTCATATTTACTTTTAGAAAAACGAATTCTTTTTTCTTCTGTATTATCATTCAGTATTTTAAAAACTTCTTGATCAGAAAGATTTGTCGTTATTTGATATGTTTTATTTTTGAAAAGCATAAGTTAAATATATAAAAAAAGCGACTAAAAATATTTAGTCGCTAATATAATATTGAAAAAACAAATTCTTATTTAATCACTCCTAATTCTTTACCAACTTTTGTAAAAGCAGCAATTGTATGATCTAATTGCTCTTTTGTATGTGCAGCTGATAATTGTACACGAATACGTGCTTTGTCGCGAGGAACAACAGGGAAAAAGAATCCGATTACATAAACACCTTCATCTAATAATTTGTCTGCCATTACTTGAGATAATTTTGCATCATACAACATAACAGGTACAATTGCAGCATCACCTTCTGGAATATCAAAACCAGCAGCAACCATTTCTTTGCGGAAATATTCAGCATTCCACATTACTTTATCACGTAAAGTTGTGTCATTTTCTAACATTTCTAACACTTGCAAAGCAGCGCCAACGATTCCAGGAGCTAAAGAGTTAGAGAATAAATATGGACGAGATTTTTGACGTAACATTTCGATTACTTCTTTTTTACCAGAAGTAAATCCACCCATTGCACCACCTAAAGCTTTTCCTAAAGTAGATGTAATGATGTCTACACGTCCCATTACTTCGTTGTGCTCATGTGTTCCACGTCCAGTTTTTCCAATAAAACCAGTTGCGTGAGAATCATCAACCATTACCAAAGCATCGTATTTATCAGCTAAATCACAAACACCTTTTAAGTCTGCAACGATACCATCCATAGAGAAAACTCCGTCTGTTACAATAATTTTGAAACGATGATTTTTTTCTGAAGCTACAATTAATTGAGCCTCTAAATCAGCCATATTATTGTTTTTATAACGATAACGAGCAGCTTTACATAAACGAACACCATCAATAATAGAAGCGTGGTTTAATTCATCAGAAATAATAGCATCTTCTTCTGTAAACAAAGGCTCAAAAACACCACCATTTGCGTCAAAAGCAGCAGCATATAAAATCGTATCTTCCATTCCTAAGAAATTAGCGATTTTTTTCTCTAATTGTTTGTGTACATCTTGCGTACCACAAATAAAACGAACCGAAGACATTCCGTATCCGCGGTCATCTAACATTTTTTGAGAAGCTGAGATAACGTCTTTATTATCAGATAATCCTAAATAGTTGTTCGCACAAAAATTAAGTAATGTTTTACCATTTTCTAATGTAATTTCTGCACTTTGAGGAGAAGCAATGATGCGTTCTTTTTTGAATAATCCTTGTTCTTCTAAATCATTCAATTGCGTTTGTAAGTAGTTTTGAAATTTATCGCTATACATAATAAATCACTTTTTGTTTTGATATGTTTCATACAAATATAAATGTTTGCGGGCATATTTTTCGTATTTTTGTGAGACATAAAAAATAATAAACAGTGTTTCTAATCATCATATTTAGTTTTCAGTTCTATTTCTTAGCAAAATTTTTCAAAAAGGATAAATTAAAAACGGTTTTATCAGCAGTAGGATTATACATAGCGGGTGAGATTGCTTTTTCTTTTGTATTTGTTTTATTGTTTGCTTCAGGAATTATTGATATCGGTGTTAATTTTAATAGTTCATCTATGGATAATTTGATGGAAAATAGCCTTAAAATGAATAAATTTTTGGCCGAAAATTATGTGTCAATTGCTGTACAAGTCTTTTTATACATTGGTATCGGAATGTTTTATTACAATTCATTAAAGCGTAAATGGACATTGCAAATGTTAGAAGTCGAAATTGATAAACGTAAAGATGAAATTCTACAAAATTTAGAAGTTAATCAAAAAATAAATCCAGTAAAATTGGACGTTTATCCTCATTTTCACACTATTAATGAGAAAAACATTCATTTAGTTCAACCTTTGGCAAATGAGATTTGGAACGAATGTTACAAGGATTTGTTATCACAAGATCAAATCAATTATATGATTGATATGATGTATAATACTGATAAAGTAAACGAAGGAATTGTAAATGGAGATGTTTGGGAAATCCTGAAAATTGATAATGTTCCGTCTGGTTATTTGCATTACAAATTAGATGAAAATAATACTGTTTTCTTATCCAAAATTTACTTGAAAGAGTCTAATCAAACCAAAGGAATTGGACAATTGATGTTGAATAGAGTTGTAGATTATGCGCGAGAAAAAGGAGCAAAAGCTGTTCATTTAACGGTGAATAAACACAATGCGAAAGCAATTCGTTTTTATGAGAAAAATGGTTTCAAGAATATGGAATCAAAAACATTTGACATTGGAAATGGATATATTATGGATGATTATATTTATCAGAAATCCATTTAAAAATAAGGTTTTAATCAAAATATAAAGTCATTACGGTTTGTAATGGCTTTTTTATGTTGTAAACAAAGTGTCTAGAACCAAGCTGACTTAATTCGTAATGTCGTGAGGTTGATTTAGTTTTTAAAGTGATGAGAAGCTGAATTGAATTCAACTTGAAATTCTCCCTTAATTTATTATTGAAAATAGATCTTAATTTATCGAAGTTATATTGAACTTGT
Source organism: Empedobacter sp. UBA5528 (assembly GCF_002426075.1). NCBI lineage: Bacteria > Pseudomonadati > Bacteroidota > Flavobacteriia > Flavobacteriales > Weeksellaceae > Empedobacter > Empedobacter sp. UBA5528. Next base: position 44,318 of record NZ_DINY01000025.1, read on the forward strand.
TTCAATATCGCATCTAGAGTTTAGAAATGTTAATTCTTAATATAAAACAAAAAGGACTTCAATAAGAAGTCCTTTTGTTATTTTTCTCTTTCGATTACGTATTTCACCATTGTTTCCAATGAATTTCGAAATTCACTTTCGGGAAATTCGTATAGTATATCTAAAGCCTCTTGGCTATATTGTTTCATCATTTTTTGCGTGTACTCAATTCCGCCGTGATCTTTCACATACTGAATAATTTCGCGTACACGTTTTTTGTCATTGTTGTAACGTTTTACCGAATTAATTAACCATTTTTTGTCTTTTTCATTCGCTGTGTTAATTGAATAAATCAACGGTAACGTCATTTTTTGTTCTTTGATGTCAATTCCGACAGGCTTTCCAATTGCATTAGAAGTGGTATAATCAAACAAATCATCTTTGATCTGAAAGGCAATTCCAACCAATTCACCAAAGCGATGCATTTTCTTCGCTACTTCTTCCGAACAACCAACAGAACGCGCACCAGCTTCACAACAAGCTGCGATAAGCGTTGCCGTTTTCATTCGAATAATCTCGAAGTATACATCTTCTGTAATATCAAGTTTTCGCGCTTTTTCGATTTGCAATAATTCACCTTCCGAAATTTCCTGTATCGCAACCGAAACAACTTCAAGTAAATCGAAATCTTTGTTTTTAGTCGAAATAATTAAGGTCTTTGATAAAAAATAATCTCCCACCAAAATAGCTACTTTGTTCTTCCAAATCGCATTAAGTGAAAAGAAACCACGACGCAATGTACTATCATCCACTACATCATCGTGTACCAAAGTTGCGGTGTGAATAAGCTCGATAAAAGAAGCTGCACGATAGGTACGTTCTTGTACTTCGCCATTTAATTTTGCAGTTAAAAATACAAACATCGGACGCATTTGTTTTCCTTTTCTACGCACGATATAATTGGAAATACGGTCAAGAAGCGAAACATTACTCTTCATCGATTCGAAGAATTTCTGTTCAAACAATTTCATTTCCTCCGCGATCGGAGCTTTAATCAAATCTACCGTGTTACCCAAAATTTAGTTTTTTAATTCGTAAAATTATTGATGCAATGTACAACCTGTTTTGCATAGAATCCTTTATAATTAAATTCCTCTCCGCTAAAACAAATTTTGTTTTCGGTTGGCAAAACTGAAATACCTTCCAATTGTCCCAACTGTGTCGTGAAGCCCAAAGGTAAACTTATTTTTTTAACTTGAGAAGTGAAGAATAACTGATTGTTATCTTTTGGCAAATCAAACCAACTGATAAACGTTAACGCTTCTTTTGTGTAGCCTAACAGATAAACTCCTTTGGTAGAACTATTTACATCAGCATCGATATAAGCAGCAGTTACAGCGTAATTTGTAGGAAAAGTTTCTAACTTTTTGGCTGCGNNTGTTTTTTAGAAGAGTCAATAGGAACAACATAATGAGACGTTGACATATTTGACCATTCTTTTGTAAGAATATGCAATTGATTTTGGTAGACAAAAAATGCTTCTGCGTCCCAATTTGTCGTCATATTTTTGAACTGAAAAGTTTCTTGATCTGGATAATAAAATTCTATTTTTTCAGCTTTTAATTGCTGATAAGATTTTGAATAATCGATGTTTGATTTCTGGATAAAATAAATGGCTAAATCTTTTCGTTTGCCCAAATTATTTCCAAAATCAGCAAAATAAATTCGATTATCATCCGAAGACATTTCTTCCCAATCGATATTTGGAGCATTTGTGATGAAAATAGTATTGATAATTTTACCTGTTTTTGCATCAAAACGATACAATTCTGGTTTGGAATCAGAATCGTTTAAACCCCAAAAAGAAGCCACATTTTTATCTTCTTTTTCATATTCTAAAGTCGAAATTTCGTTCAAAGTAGGCGGTAAGTTGATACTTTCCATTTTATAATCATCAATAGAAATTGTATCGATGTTTTCTACTATTTGCGCGAAAGAGAATTTAGTCAGAATCAAAAATAAAAATATGGCTAAATATTTCATTTGATTATGTTTTAATCATTTCCAGTTTTATTGGCTAATTGTCCGCAAGCTGCATCAATATCTTTTCCGCGACTACGACGTACATTTACCACAATATTGTTGGATTCTAAAGCTTTGATATAATTGTTAACTGCTTCTTCTGATGCTTGTTTGTAGATTCCGTCATCAATCGAATTATATTCGATAATATTCACTTTAGAAGGAATTTTTCGACAGAATTTTACCAATGCATCGATATCTTCTTTTTTATCATTAACACCGCCCCAAACAATATATTCGAACGTAATTCGTAAACCTGTTTGTTGGTACCAATATTGAAGACTATCCATTAAATCCGTCAACGGAAATTTAACAGAAAAAGGCATAATCACATTACGAACTTCTTCTCGAGCCGAATGTAAAGATACCGCAAGGTTAACACGTAAATCTTCGTCAGCCAGTTTTTCAATCATTTTAGGAATTCCCGAAGTAGAAACTGTAATTCGTCTTGGAGCCATTCCTAGTCCTTCTGGCAATGTGATTTTTTTGATGGCAGAAATTACTTCGTTATAATTTAACAAAGGTTCTCCCATTCCCATAAATACGATATTGCTTAAAGGACGATTGAAATAACGTTTACTTTCTTCATCGATAATCACAACTTGATCGACGATTTCGGCAGCTGTTAAGTTACGCATACGTTTTAATTGCGCTGTTGCACAAAAAGTACAATCCAAGCTACAACCAACTTGCGAAGAAACGCATGCAGTTGTGCGAGAATCAGTCGGAATTAAAACAGATTCCACAACGTTACCATCATGAAGTTTAACCGCATTCTTGATGGTTCCGTCGTTAGATTTTTGTAGAAGATCAACTTCAACAGGTTGAATTTGGAAAGATTCTCCCAATTGCTCACGTAGAGCTTTTGAGATATTCGTCATGTCATCAAATTGATGCGCATTCTTTTTCCATAACCATTCGTACACTTGTTTTGCGCGGAATGATTTTTCTCCAATCTCTTTGAAATAATCTTCAATCTCAGCTTGTGAAAGCTTTCGTATATCTTTTTTTGTTGTACTCAAACTTGTCTTATAAGATTAACATTGCATCTCCGTAAGAGTAGAATTTGTATCCTTCTTTTACAGCTTCGTTGTATGCTTTCATTGTTAAATCGTGTCCAGCAAACGCAGAAATCATCATGATTAATGTAGATTTTGGTGTGTGGAAGTTTGTAATCATACAATTTGCAATAGAGAAATCGTATGGTGGGTGAATAAATTTGTTCGTCCAACCATCAAATGCATTTAAATGACCATCTGCAGAAACAGAAGATTCGATAGAACGCATAGAAGTTGTACCAATAGCACAAACTTTTTTCTTCTCGTCAATTGCACGATTTACAAGATCAGCAGATTCTTGAGGAATAATAACTTGCTCAGACTCCATTTTGTGTTTAGATAAATCTTCAACCTCTACAGCTTGAAAAGTTCCTAAACCAATGTGTAATGTTAATTCAGCAAAATCAACACCTTTAATTTCTAAACGTTTTAATAAGTGTTTAGAAAAGTGTAAACCAGCTGTTGGTGCAGCAACAGCTCCTTCGTGTTTTGCATAAATTGTTTGGTAACGCTCTGCATCTTCTGGTTCAACATCACGTAAAATATATTTTGGAAGTGGAGTTTCTCCTAATTCTTTCAATTTTGCACGGAATTCTTCGTAAGATCCATCAAATAAGAAACGTAAAGTACGTCCACGAGAAGTTGTATTGTCAACAACCTCTGCAACTAATGTATCATCATTATCGAAGAATAATTTATTTCCGATACGAATTTTACGCGCTGGATCAACCAAAACATCCCATAAACGAGTCTCAGCATCTAATTCTCTTAGCAAGAAAACTTCGATTTGAGCACCAGTTTTCTCTTTGTTACCCATCAAACGAGCAGGGAAAACTTTCGTATTGTTACGAATCATTACATCTCCTTCGTCGAAATACTCGATAAGATCTTTAAATTGTCTATGTTCAATTTCTCCGGTGTCACGGTGAACAACCATTAAGCGAGCTTCGTCTCTGTTTTCAGAAGGGCGATCTGCTAAAAGTTCTTCAGGTAAAGTAAAGTCGAAATCGGAGGTTTTCATTTTCATAATTGTACAATTTTTTGCAAATATACGATGTCAGATACCCCTTTGTCAAGTGAATTGAGGTATTTTATGAAATTGCTAACGTTTAAATGTTTATTTTTGACGAAAGACTTATAGATATTATCAAGTTTTTTAATACTTATTTGAAAAATAAAATGAAAACGAAACTACTATTACTATCAATGTTTTTTACATTTTTTAGTTGTAATAAATCCGAACAAAAAATTGAAGAATCTGCTGAAATAGAAAAGATTGATTCTGTTGCAAAAAAAGAATCACCAGAATCAGAAATTCCGAAAGAATTGATAAAAGCACCAGATTTTTCTTTGGCTGATATCAATGGAAAACGATTTGACTTATCAGATTTCAAAGGAAAATATGTCTACATGGATATTTGGGCAACATGGTGTGGACCTTGCAAAGTTCAAATTCCTTTTATGAAAGAATTGGAAAAACAATTTCATAATGCACCAATTCATTTTGTAAGTGTTTCTTTGGATAAATTAGAAGATAAGCCAATTTGGGAAAAAATGGTGAGAGAAAATCAGATGTCTGGTGTACAGTTATTTGCAGGAAGAGAAGATAACTTTGGCTTTGATTATAAGATAGAATACATTCCGACTTTTATTATTTTAGACAAAGAAGGAAATATTATGATTGATCGCGCGCCTGCACCGATGGATTATCAAACAGGAGGAATCAATCAACAATTGGTTGATATTCTCAAAATGATGAAATAAAAAAAGCTTCCATTTGGAAGCTTTTTTTTATTATTGAGCTCATTATGCTCTAACTTTAGTTTTTAAATTAATTCGTTGTCCAACTTTAGGTTGCGCACCTGGCTCCATACGATTCAGTTTATATAAGCTACTAACTTTTACGCCAAAACGCTGAGAAATCGTGTACATATCATCACCTTCTTGTACTTTGTACGAATAATCAGAACCTTTTGTTTTCTTTTTTCCAAAAAATACAATTTGTCCATCTTTCAACTTAGATCCCATTTGTATTTCATTGAAATTCGCAATATCAGAAGGAACTTTATTATACGTTTTAGAGATTGTCGCTATCGTTTCTCCAGCTTGTGCAACAATATAAGGAATGTTATTCTTGTGATTTTTGATGCGAGTTGTTGGATTTTGAGGACGAGTTTCATAAACAACCGTTTTGTTATTTACAATAGGCTCATTCTTTTCTACAATATTTTCTTTGGGTTGGTAAGAAGCTAAAATAACTTCTTCTTTGATTGATTTAGGCTCATTTTTCATCTGTTTAGAAGAATTATTCGCTAACATCAAATCATCTTGATTGTTATATAATGCGTATAACTTAGCAAAAACTTCTTCAGCTGAAATCTTATCAAATTGATCTAAATTATATTTTTCTATTCGAGAGATTAATTTAAACGCATATTTTGAATCTGTTGCATAACCAGCTTTTTTTAATCCATGAGCCCAAGCTTTAAAATCTGTTGGATCTAAGAAAAATAAAGCTTTGTAATAAGGTCTTAAAGCTAAAAATTTAGAATGATCTCTATAACTTTCTTCAACTGAAGAATATTTTCTAAAACATTCACCTTTCGCATCATCATCGTGATAAATACGAGGTTTATCCAACGACCATTCTTCAGGACCTTTACATTTTATTCCAAAATGATTATTGGCTTGATCGGCTAATTTACTTTGTCCGCCTCCAGTTTCCAATAATCCTTGTGCTAACGTAATACTTGCCGGAACTTTGTAAAGTTGCATTTCTTCAACAGCTAAAATAGCATGTTTTCGAATGTAAGTTATGTCTCTACTTTCTTGTGCTTGCGTCGAAATCGTCAACACTAAGCTAAAAACGTATAACAATTTTTTCATTCTATAATATTTTTGTTCTTCTTCTTTAAAAGTTTGTTCATTCCTTCAATTCCTTGCAATCCGCCTGTATGAACCAAAAGAATTTTAGAATTATCACTAAAATAATGATTTTTAATTAATTTAAAAATACCAAAAACCATTTTTCCAGTGTAAATAGGATCCAATTGAATATGGTTAATTCGCTTGAAATCATTTACAAAAGTAATTAATTCATCCGAAACTTTCCCATATCCGCCAAAATGATAATCATTAAAAATAGTAAAATTGGTTTTATTTGTCAATTTTTCGATTTCATTTTGGATAAAATCTCCCTTTAAACTCGGAAAACCTAAAATTTTTTGATGAGGTTTCGAACTTTCAATCAATCCAGCAATTGTTCCGCAAGTTCCGATTGCCGAAGCAATAAAATCATATTCGAAACAATCATCGTACAGAATTTCTTCGCAACCTTTTATAGCAAAATCATTTGTGCCTCCTTCTGGAATAACGTAAGTATTTGGGTATTTAGTGTTTAAATGATTAATAAATTCTACTTCATCCTTTTTTCGGTATTCTTCCCTCGAAATAAAATGCAATTGCATTCCACATTTTTTTGCAAAACGTAATGTAGGGTTTTCATCGATTTTATCTTTCAATTCTTCTCCACGAATAATGCCAATAGTTTCGAAATGATGAAGTTGACCAGCTGCCGCCGTTGCTGCAATATGATTGGAAAAAGCACCACCAAACGTTATCAATTTTTTGAAACCTTGTTTTTCAGCTTCAATAAAATTATATTTCAGTTTTCGGTATTTATTTCCAGAAATTTCGGGATGAATCAAATCTTCTCTTAATATAGAAAGTTGAATATTTTGAGAAGTTAAATGTTTGATGTCAATGTTCTGAATTTGAGCTTTATAATCGTTCCAAATCATTAGATGTATTTTAGAAAACTATAAAATTTTCGTTTTTTCAAATAATTCAAATTGTGTTCGTTTGCATAAGCTTCACGCTCAAAACTAATATTGCGATAAGCTTTGTGTTGATCGCGATATTGAATTAATCGGATCGCATATTCAATCAAATAAAAAGGATAGAAAAAAACAACCAAAAGTTCGAGTTGCTGAATGATATGAATGGTTTCGTGATTGATTAAAACTTCATCATTTTTCAGTTTTTTATCTCTCAAAAAAATGAAAGGAAAAATGGTAATTCCAATAAAATTCTTTCGGAATAAATGACGCAAAACAACTACAAACATGATTTAGGTAATTCGATTTTATTGCAAAATTAATCAATCTGAAAAGATATTGATTTAAAAAGCGTTAAAAAGCGTAAATTTAGAAGAAGTTTCGCAAATAATTATCATACCAAAATTAATGATAGTTTATAGATAAAAGTTGTAAATTCACAGCGTTAGAAATGAAAAAGTTTGAAGAAGGAGATTATTATTTATCTCCAGAAGGTTTCAGAATATTTACTGAACAATATCTAAAAAAAAGAGGGTATTGTTGTAAAAGTGGATGCAAACATTGTCCGTATGGATACGATAAAAAAACAGATAAAATAAAGAATAAGAAATAATTATATGAAAATAACATCAACAGTTTTAGCTTTGTTAATAGGAAGTTGTGCTTTTGCTCAAATGAAATTTCCCGCGGTAAGTTCTCATGCTGAAGTTGAACAAAAAGTAGGTTTAACAGAATTTGAAGTTGAATATAATCGACCAAATGTAAACGGAAGAAAAGTATTTGGAAAATTGGTACCGAATGGAGAAGTTTGGCGAACTGGTGCGAATGAAAATACGGTCATCAAATTTGATAAACCAATCAAAGTGAATGGACAAGAGTTGGCTGCTGGCGAATATGCGTTGTATAGCATTCCGAATAAAGAGGAGTGGGAGGTAATTTTTTACAAAGACACGAAAAACTGGGGAAATCCGAAAGAGTGGAAGGAGTCGAATATCGCGTTGAAAGTGAAAGCTCCGTCAACAAAATCGATGAACAAGACAGAAACGTTTGAGATTCGTTTTACAAATGTGACGCAAAAATCAGCGAATTTGGTATTAGCTTGGGATAACACAACGGTTGTTTTGGATATTGAAACGAATACAATTAACGAAGTTTTAAAAATGATTGGAGATCAATTGAACGAAAATTCTTCTGCAAGAGATTTTTACAATTCGGCAAACTTCTATTATTCGAATAAATTGGATCGAAATCAAGCGTTGAAATGGGTCAATACAGCTTTAGAAAAAGATGCAAATGCGCCAGATTATTACAAAGAATTGAAAGTTAATTTGGAAAAAAATAAATATTAATTAAAAATCCCTTCAAAAATTTTTGAAGGGATTTTTTTATTGAGTAATATTCTTCTTTAAGATAATTTGTAGGTAAGAAAACATCAACGCAGTTGACCAGCCTACCATCATAATTCCGTTTATAGCTTCTAATCCAGCCATAATTTTCCATTCGCTATCAATCACAACATCACCGTAACCAACGGTTGTAAAAGTGATTAATGAAAAATAGATTGCTTCTTGAAAACTATGTAAATTGTCAATATTTGGATTGAAATAAAAAGTAGCCGCCCAAATTGTACATTGTGCACCGTGCAATAAAGTCAAGAAAGATACTGAAATTGCCATTTGCCAAAGCACTTCACTAAACGTTAATCGTTGTTTTTTGAGATTATATTTATGTAGATATTTTAGCGAATAAACCGTAACAGTTGATTGTAAAATAACATTTACACAAATAATCAATACGCCAAAACATATAATTAGAAACATATTTTTATCAATTATAGATGAGTACAAAAATGTAAAGAATAAAATTTATAGAACACTTTTTGAAGCGAAAAATTTTGTAAATTTAATAGAGAAGGAAAATCTAGATATCCTAAATATTTGATAAAATCTGGATTAATAAAGCTTTATTACTAATTTTGTAACGCTAAAAATACATATTTCAACGAATGAAAATTAATTTTAAATATATTTTGATGTGTTTCGGATTAGCTACAATTGGCTTATCTTCGTGTGCTTCAAATAAAAATTCGAAAAAAATAGTTTATAAAAAAGTAGAATCTAAGCAGCCTATAAAACCTGTCGAATCTACGAAGTCAACCATTGCTACTACGCCAAAAACTGAAATTCCGAACAAGAAAGATGAAGTTTTTACAGTAAAACTACCTGAAGTAAATCGTGAGTTTCGTGCAGCTTGGGTAGCTTCTGTTGCAAATATTAACTGGCCTTCTAAAAAAGATTTGACAACAACGCAACAAAAAGATGAAGCAATAAAGTTGTTGGATATGTTAGAAGCAAACAATTTTAATGCTGTTATTTTTCAGGTTCGCCCAGCGGCAGATGCTTTGTATAAAAGTAATTTCGAACCTTGGTCTTACTTTTTAACTGGAGAAGAAGGTAAGGCGCCTTCGCCATATTATGACCCGTTAGAATTTTGGGTGGAAGAAGCACACAAACGTGGAATTGAGTTGCATGTTTGGTTAAATCCTTACAGAGCGCATCACAGTAGTGGAGGTCCAGTGACAAACGAATCGATGGTGAAAAGATCGCCAAGTAATGTGGTGAGATTGAAAAATGGCATGTATTGGTTTGATCCTGCTGACAAAAAAACGCAAGATCACGTTTCGGAAGTTGTTCGTGATATCGTTTCGCGTTATGATATTGATGGTGTTCATTTTGATGATTATTTCTATCCATATGCATCGTATAATGGTGGTGCAGACTTTCCAGATAATTCAACTTGGAATGTTTACAAGAATAATGGAGGAATGTTGTCGAGAGCAGATTGGCGTCGTCAAAATGTGAATACAATTATTGAGCGTATTTATAAAGAAATCAAAGCAGAAAAACCTTTTGTAAAATTTGGTATTAGTCCTTTTGGAATTTGGAAACCAGGATATCCTGCTGGAATTACAGGTTCTTCGCAATATGATGAATTGTATGCAGATGCAAAATTATGGTTGAACAAAGGTTGGGTTGATTATTTTTCGCCACAATTGTATTGGCCAATTAATTCGACAGGACAAAGTTTTCCGAAATTATTAGAATGGTGGAAATCAGAAAACACACATAATCGTCATCTTTGGCCAGGTTTGAATACTGTAGAAGTGAAAGTTTCGGATAGAACAACTGAGATTACAAATCAGGTAAAAATGGCTGGAGAAATTTTACAAAACAATGTGGGTGTTATTCACTGGAGTATTGCTGGATTAACGAAAAATCCTTCGATGTTGAGTTATCTGAAAGAAGGTCCATACAAAGCTAAAGCTTTGGTGCCAACTATGAATTGGATAAAAGCAGATCGTTTGGTAAAACCAAGTTTGACTGTAAATATGAAAGCGTCAGAAGTTGTGATGAATTGGAATGATTATAAAATGAATTCGAATGTTTCGAAATGGATTTTATATACACGTTACAACAACGATTGGGAAACATCTATTTTGGATAAAACCAAAACAAACCAAACAATTTTGAAACACAAAGATGGTAAAAGTTTAACAGCAGTTGCACTAAAAGCTGTCGATCGTTTAGGAAACGAAAGTGATTACGTTGCTCAAAAAATTAATTAAGAATTGAATTTCTCTCAATATAAATCCTCAACATAAGTTGAGGATTTTTTTATTTTTTTCTCTTTAAAATATAATAAAGCGCATCGTTATCATTTTCTTTTGATGTGTAGGCAAACTGAAATTCATATCCGTTTTCAGACATAAAATTCAACGCATCAATCATCGAATTGAATTTCACTGAAATTCCGCGTTCATCTTTTATTTTCAAACCATTTTTCAGTGAAAAAGATTTGGTTTCTTGTCCAAAATCCAATCGAATATTCATTTTTGTACTCAAACCTCGCCCAGTTCCAATAATCTGTACATAATCAACATTGATATCTTTAATCGGAACATCATTTACAGTTTGCGCAACCGAAAAATTACCGATGAATAATCCCAAAATAAGTGCTAATTTTTTCATAAGTTTTAAATTTTGATAAAGATATTTATTTTCGAATGAAAGAAAAAAGCTGTTTCAAAAGACTAAAATTAGTCATGTCATTTCGACGCATGGAGAAATCTGTAATTTAGATTTCTCATTTCACTACGTTTCATTCGAAATGACATTTTTGAAACAACTTTCTTAATTATATTATTTCAATCCCCAATCAACAGCAAAAACAGCTTGTAAAGCTGCAGTTTCAGTACGGAAACGTTGATGTCCAAGACTAATTCCTGTAAAATTATGATCTTCTGCAGCGAAAATTTCATCTCTCGAAAAATCACCTTCAGGACCAATCATAATCAAAATTTTCTGCGGATTATTTTCCAAAACTGTTCGTAAAGGCGTACGTTCAATATCCGCTTCGCAATGCGCAATACATTTCGTGAAACCTTCAAAATCCTGTTTGATAAATTCATTGAATTTTGTCAAATCATTTACTTTTGGCAAATACGCTTTCAACGATTGTTTGGTTGCAGATTGTACAATTTTTTCAATTCGCTCGATTTTAATATTTTTTCGTTCCGAATGAAAAGTCTGTAAAAAAGTAATTTCGTCAATACCAATTTCAGTTGCTTTTTCTAAGAAAAATTCCAAACGTTCCATTGTTTTTGTTGGTGCAATTGCAACATGTAAATAGTAATTTTTCTGCTCGAAATTTACTTTTAAGTCAACAACTTTTCCTTCAACTGCTTTTTTAGAAATTGATGTAATTTCAACTTCAGCCAAATTTCCTTTTCCATCTGTCACGTGCACCAAATCGCCTTCATTTCCGCGCAAAACTTTCGCAAAATGATGACTTTCTTCTTCGTTCAGGATAGCTGTTTCGTGATGAATTTCTCCAAAAAATAATTTCATTAAATATGGTATTTAGCCACAGATTTCGCTGTGTTTTCTGTAAATAACTCTTGATCAAATTTTAAACTTCCAACCATTGCAATCATCGCTGCATTATCTGTTGTGTATGCAAATTTTGGAATAAAAGTTTTCCAACCAAATTCTGTTTCTCCATCTTTTAATCGTTGACGAATTTCAGAATTTGCCGAAACTCCACCTGCAATCGCAATTTGTTTAATTCCAGTTTCGTCCGAAGCTTTTTTTACTTTTTCCATCAAAATATTAACGATAGAATGTTGAATAGAAGCGCACAAATCGTCAATATTTTCTTCGATAAAGTTTGGATTCGCTTTGACTTCTTTTTGAATAAAATATAAAATTGACGTTTTGAAACCACTAAAACTAAAGTTTAAACCTTCAATTTTTGGTTTTGCAAATTTGAATTTTGTAGGATCTCCAATCTTAGATTTTTTGTCGATAATTGGACCTGCAGGATAAGGTAAATTTAAAATTTTACCCGCTTTATCAAATGCTTCACCAGCTGCATCATCAATCGTTTCACCTAAAATTTCCATCTCAAAATAATTATTGATTTTCACGATTTGAGTATGTCCTCCAGAAACCGTCAAACATAAAAATGGAAAAGTTGGTTTTTCGTCATTGGCATCTTCAATAAAATTTGCCAAAATATGTGCTTGCATATGATTAACTTCAATCAACGGAATATCCAATGATTGACTGAAAGATTTCGCAAAACTTCCGCCAACCAAAAGCGATCCCATCAATCCTGGACCACGCGTATACGCAATTGCTTTAAGTTCTTCTTTGTTAATATTTGCCTGTTTTAGGGCTTGATCTACGACGGGAACAATATTTTGTTGATGTGCTCTCGAAGCTAATTCTGGTACTACGCCACCATATATTTCGTGAATTTTTTGGCTTGCCACAACATTAGAAATAATTTTATTTCCGTCAATAATTGCTGCGCCTGTATCATCACAAGAAGATTCTATGGCTAAAATGTAGTTTTTATCGCTCATAATTCCTTGTAGAATAAAATTTATAACTTATTTTTACCCTGCAAATATCGTAAATTTAAACCATTGAAAATAGTCAGACGAATAGGAAGATTTTTATTGTCGTTGATTATACTCGTTTTAACCCTTGTTTTAACAGTAGCAATCGCAATACAAATCCCTGCGGTACAGACAAAAATAGCTCACTTTGCGTTAGAAAAATTAAATAAATCGCTGAACACACAAATGTATGTGGATTCGGTGGATATTGATTTTTTTGGACGAATATATTTCCATGGCGTTAAGATAAAAGACGATCATAAATATGATTTTATGAAGTCGAAAACCTTGGAAACGACAATTAATCTTTGGACACTTTTGCCAGGAATCAAAAAAGATCATATTGATTTGAGTGAGGTAAAATTGATTGAACCCGAAATTCGTGTGATTACGTACAAAGGCGATTCGATTTCGAATTTTATCAAATTTGTCAATGGTTTTAGTTCTGATAAACCAAAAGATCCGAAAAAGATTTTCAAATTGGATGGAGATTTTATTTTGGAAGATGGTAAAGTTTCAATTGTTAATCAAAATTCTGGAAATGTTTGGTTGGATTCGAAACAACTGAATTTGACGGTTAAGAAATTTCGATTAGTTGATTCTGATATTACGGCTGATTTAGAAAACTTCTGCTTTGTTGCGACAAAAAATAAAGAAACGTATAACGTACAAAATTTCACAGGAAAAGTTCATTATTCGAAAAAAGAAATTCGAGTTGGGAATTTAAATTTACGAACGGATACGTCTGTTTTGAATGGAAATTTGTTGTTGAGTTACGATGAACCTTCGGATATGGGAGAATTTGCTGATAAAGTTCGTTGGGATGTTTTCTTTGATCGAGGTTCTAAAATTAACTTTAAAGAAATTCGTTATTTCACAACTTTATTTGATAAAAATTCTTCGGTTGATTTATATGGAAAAGTAAATGGAACCCTGAATAATTTAACATTTACAGATTTCGAATTGAAAGGAGAAGATAATTATGTTGGTGCTTCTCGTTTACAATTGCAAGATGTTTTGCATGGTTCTTTGTTAAATTTTTCGACAAGAAATGTAAAAATTAATACATCCTATCAAAAAATTGTAAAGTTACTTCCAACCTTTGTTTCTAAGAAAATTCCGAATATGTTGACTCGTTTTGGAAACTTAAATTATCGTGGTGATATTTCATTAAATCCAAATGAAATTCATGCAAATGGTTATGCCGTTTCTGGACTTGGAGATGCTGATATTAAAGCGCAAATCAAGAATTATAAAAATGTAAAAGCCTTAATTTATAAAGGTACTTTAGATGCGAAAAACTTAAATCTTCGTCAATTGACAAATGCAAAAGATTTGGGTTATGTAAGCGGGAAGTTCAGATTTGATGGACGAGGAACAGATCTGAAAAATATCAATTTAGATGTAGACGGAACGCTTCGTTACATCGATTTGATTGGAAAAAGATATCAAAATATTACAGTAGATGGCTTGGTCAAAAATTATCAGTTTAATGGTTTATTTGATATCAAAGATCCTAATCTAAATGCACAATTGAACGGAAAAATTAACTTCAGTGGAAAACCATATGATTTTGATTTTACATCAAACATTCGTCAAGTTAATTTAGATTTTCTTGGAGTTACAAAAAATCTAAATGCAATAGTACGTGGCGATGTTGAAGGGAATTTTAAGCTGACAAATATTAATGATTTTAGGGGAAATATTGATGTCAAAAATCTTTATTTCCGTTCTAAAAAAGATACGTTAGAATTGTCACATGTCATGTTGAATTCTCAAATAGATGGTTCGCATAAAATCATGACATTAGATGTGCCAGATTATATGAAAGCCACTGTTGATGGTAAATTTAATATTACAGAAGTTGCAAATGTTATCAATAATTCGCTTGTAGATTTGGTGCCATCTTTTCGTCATAAAAAAGTTTCGCCAAATCAGGCTTTTTCGTTTGATGTTTATGTGCAAGAAAATTTATTACAATATATCGATCCATCGATTTCTATTGAGCCAGATACACATGTTAAAGGTTATATTGATGGTACGAAAAATCAATTGGAAGCGACATTGGATACTCCAGGTATAAAATATGCAGGAATTCAATTGTTTCAGTCGAATGTTAATCTAAATACAATTGCAGAACTACCAACACTTAATGCGAAAATTGATAGTATGAAAGTGAGTGGAGTTACGATTAATGCGATTAACGTAAATTCGATTCCGAAGAATGATACAATGATTGTCAAAACAGACTTTAATATAGGTCGTAAGAATCCAATTTTATTTAATCTAAATCTTTTTCACACAGTTCAGAATAATAATGATTTGATTTTTGGATTTTCTCCTTCAACAATTCAAATTGATTCGACACAATGGACAATTAATCATTTGAATGATGCAAATTCGAATCGTGTAATTTTTAATCGAATCAATAAATCATTAAAAGTTGAAGATTTATCATTAGAATCAGAAGAACAATATTTAAAAGTAAGTGGTTTATTTAATAACAATGTAGATTACAATTTCAATGCTGATTTTAAAGATTTGCATTTAGAAAAAATCATTCCTAAAACATTATTGAATAACCTAAAAATTGTTGGTATAGCAAACGGTAAAGTAGATATTATTCGTACAAAAGAAAAGTTAGAACCAACGCTTGAAGCTAAAATTGATAAGTTAGGTTTAAATGATTTCGAGCTTGGTAATTTGACTTTACAAGGAGGTTATAATGTAGCGGATAAACAATTTAATTTTGAAACAAGTTTACAGAAAGAGCAAATTCAATCGTTGGTTGCTTATGGTAATATTATTAATAAACCAACAGGTCCTGAAGTCGATGTAGATGCCAATTTTGATGAGTTTCATATCGATTTCTTAGAAGGATTCTTAAAATCTGTTTTCTCTAATATGCGTGGAACGTTATCTGGTGATTTAAAAATTACTGGACCAATTGATTTACCAAATCTTAGCGGAAATATGATTGCAAAAGATCTTGGATTAAAAGTTAATTTCTTAGGAACAGATTATTTATTTGAAGGAGAAAATGAATTACTTGTTTCGAAACAAGGAAAAGGACAAGGGATTATTATGTTGAATGATATTGCGTTCAAAGACACAACTTTCAATACAAAAGGAAAAGTTGATGGAGCAATTCTTTTCCGCAACTTATCTAAATGGGGTCTCAACTTAGATTTTGATACTGATAATTTATTGGTGATGAACACATCTATTAAAGACAATGAATTGTTTTATGGAAAAGTATTTGCGAAAGGAAATGTATCTATGTTTGGTGCGGTAGAGGAATTGGAGATTGCTGGAGATGCGACAGTGGTTGGAAATTCTGAGTTAACGATAAATACAGGAAGTACAACAATTGAGTCAGAAAATAATTTGGTACGTTTTGTTCCTAACCAACATCTAGATGAAAAATCGAAAAATAACGAGCCTCACGCACCAAAAGGAATGTCGATAGATGTCAACATCAATGCGTATCCAAATGCAATGGTGAATTTGATTTTTGATGCAGCTACAAACGATAAAGCGACAGCGCGTGGTACAGCAGAAAATCTTAGATTCTTAATGAATAAAGCAGGATTGAGTATTACGGGTGTATATAATATAGAAAGTGGAACGTATGAGTTTAGACAATTTCCTCTTATTCCGAAAGATTTTAAAATCAAAAAAGGATCTTCGGTACAATTTGCAGGAAATCCGCTCGATGCAACGCTTAATATTACAGCTGAATATCAACGTTCGGTGTCAAATGTTGGGGATTATTTAGGTGTAGGATATTCACAAATTTATGATGCTCTCTTATCAATTAATATTTCCGAAACGTTGAAGAAACCTATTATCGATTTTGGATTAACAATTCCTAATGCAGGTTCGGATATCAATTCGCAGTTACAGTCAAAATTCCGTTCAAATACAGAAGAACAGATGCTTCAGTTTAGTTATATCTTATTGACAGGTAAATTTGGTGATGCTTCGGCTGTTCAGTCTGGTGTAACGAGTACAGCTGCCGATATTGGTTTGTCGACAATTGCAGGCATGTTGTCATCTATTGCAAATAATGTAGATATACAAATGGAGTACGTAGGTGGTAGTGCACAATCAGAGACAAATGATAAAATTAGAACTTCGGTTTCATATCGCGTTAATAATCGTTTAAGTTTACGTGGTTCGTATGGAATTGCGGTTACAAATAATAGAAATGTACAAGAGAACTTCGATGGGAATTTTGATGTTTCTTATGATATCTCGAAATTGAATAATGGATCTTTGGTCTTAAAAGCATTTACAAAACCTACAACTTTCGGTTTATTGCCAGGAATGGAAAACAACTTGAATCAAAGTTTCGGAGTCGGAATTCAATACAACAAAAGTTTCGATACGTTTAGAGGATTTTTAGGTTTAGATGAAAATAAACGAAAAGCAAAAGCTAAAAAAGAAGAGCAACAGCAAGAAAGATTTGATTCGATTGTACTTCCGAAACAGTTTAAAAGTGAGGAAAGAAGAATAGATTCTACTCGTCAAACTACAAAAGATACGGTCAAAGTTACGTATCAAAAAAGTACTCAACCTAAAGTGGAACAAAAACGTCGTGGTTTAGTCAAAATTAAATAAAAAAAAATGAGTTTATTGTGGTTAGACAATAAACTCGCGCAAACAAACAAAAGTGATTAGTTCTTTCTTTTTTGAACTATTATTATAACAAAAGTAAAATATTAAATAAATCATTAAAAAATATTTTGAAGTTTGTTTGTTTTATTTATAATTTTGCTAAAAATTAATTCGATTTTTTATTAAAATAATAATAATAATCAAAAATTAGGAAAATGAATTACATAATTGATGATGTTGATAAGAAAATTTTGATGTATTTGATTGACAATACAAGAATGCCATTTACAGAAATTGCAAAGAAAATGAATGTTTCTGCTGGTACTATTCACGTACGTGTCAAGAAATTAGAGGAGGCTGGAATCATCAAAGGAACTACACTAATTACAGATTATGATAAAATGGGTTATCAGTTTGTTGCGTATGTAGGATTGTTACTTACAAAAACAAACAAAACTCAGAAAGTGATAGATGAATTATATAAAATTCCTAACGTAACAGTGGTTCACGTTGTGTCTGGGAAATATAATATTTTCTGTAAAATTCGTGCAAGAGATACTTCTGATGCGAAAGATGTTATCTACAAAATTGATCAAATTGATGATGTATTGAGAACAGAATCTATGATTTCGTTAGAAGAATCTTTTAACGATAAAAATAGATTGATGCATTCAATTTTTCATTAAAAATAAATTTCAATTTATTAATCATCCCACAAAATGACAGACGAAGAAAAAGAAAAATATTTTCAGGTCGCTCTATGTTCAAGTCTCGTACTTTTCGGGTTTGATGGAGAAGATCTCAAAATATTGGTGTACAAAAAACTAAACGACCCTTTCAAAGGAGCATTGGTTTTGCCAGGAAAATATATTGCGCCAACGGTAAGTAACGATCAAGCAATTCACGAATTGTTGATTGAGAAAATAGCTTACGATGAGCATCAAACATATATTGAACAATTGAAAGCTTTTACAAAAGTTTTTCGTAATCCATTAGGACGTGTTGTAAATGTTGCTTATTACGCTTTGGTTAAATTGACACCTCAAATAGAGGAAAAAGTGAAAACACAAGGTGGAGAATGGTATGCTTACGACCGTGTTCCGGATTTGGCTTTTGATCATAATGAGATTGTAAAATATGCAAAAGAGCGTGTAAAACGTCGTGTGAAGCGTCGTCCAGTAGGGTTCAACTTACTTGGAGATGAGTTTACAATTGCGCAATTGCAAAGTTTGTATGAAAAAGCCTTGAATCGTGAGTTGGATAAACGTAACTTTAGAAAGAAAATCTTTAACTCAAATTTAATTATCGAAACTGGTAATACAACAGATCCTAAACAACATCGTAAAGTATCTAAATTGTATCGTTTTGATGAAGAAAAATACGAAAAATTGAGTTTGAAAGGATATGATTTCTTATTTTAAAATAAAGCTATGACAGATCAAAAAGTAGAACAAAATCAAGAACGTGACGATATTTTTGACACAAAAGTTTTAATGTCGGATAATACCAAAACAAAAGATTTGAAACACGAAGGAAACAAAACATCATTCCTTTTCAAGTCAATGATCTTTATAATGGTTTTCTTGATTTTGAGTATTCTTTATCGTGGTTATCAATTATTGGTGACAAATGATTATTTGTTCCGCCAAATGATGAACGAAGATGCGCCAGAA
This sequence comes from Empedobacter sp. UBA5528, assembly GCF_002426075.1. Lineage (NCBI taxonomy): Bacteria > Pseudomonadati > Bacteroidota > Flavobacteriia > Flavobacteriales > Weeksellaceae > Empedobacter > Empedobacter sp. UBA5528. Next base: position 63,528 of record NZ_DINY01000025.1, read on the forward strand.
ATGCCAAAATGGTATCCAATTTCGACTCTTGTTTTAGGAGTTATTGCATTGATAGGTATCTTTTTAGTGAAATCTTATAAAAGAATTGGTGTATATATGGTTGTGACATCATTATTTGTGTCAGCAGCAATGCAGCCCGAATTTATGGCAGATGGAACACTTTTTACCATGTTTACATTATTTGTGTTTATAGGTTATGGTTTAGCGATTATCTATCCATATTGGCACAAGTTTAAATAAAAACTTAATAAAGTCTAGAAAAGAGGTTACAATTAGTTGTGACCTCTTTTTTTGATGCTAAATAATTTGTGTTAATATCATTCAATATGAATATTTTAAGCTTATTAATTGTTTAAGTTGATAAAAAAACTGCTTAAATAAAGCGAATATGAGAATTTAACGGCTATATTTGTCTTGTGTGGAAATAATATAAATTAAAAGTACAAAATGGATTGTATTTCAGTATTTGATATGCTCAAAATTGGCGTTGGTCCTTCAAGTTCGCATACTTTAGGTCCTTGGCGCGCTGCAGAAGCTTTTCTGAAAGAATTAGATGCTGCATCTATCTTTAATAAAATTACAAAAGTTCGTGTAGATTTGTATGGCTCTTTATCACTTACGGGTAAAGGACATGCGACTGATTATGCAGTAATGTTAGGGCTAAGCGGTGCTGATCCTGAATATATTCCTGTTGATGATATTTCGAATATTATTAATACGATCAATACAAATAAACAATTAAATTTTGGAAATAAATTTTTAATTGATTTTAATCCCGAAACTGATATCGTTTTCAATCGAGAGTTTTTATCTTTTCACGCTAATGGAATGATGTTTACAGCTTTCTATGAGAACGAAGAATTATCTTCTACGTTTTATTCGATAGGAGGAGGATTTATTACAAAAGAGGATGATAGAGCTACCAATACAGATGTCACTTGTGCTTTTCCATATTTATTTAATACATCAACAGAGTTGTTAGAATTTTGTTCAAAAGAAAATAAATCGATTTCTGAAATAATGTTCGAGAATGAAAAAACAATCCGAACTGAAGATGAAATTCACCACGAATTAATGCGTGTTTGGAATACCATGTTAGAGTGTATGTATATTGGTTGTCATACAGAAGGTATTTTACCAGGCGGATTGAACGTGAAACGTCGTGCTTACGATATGCACAAGAATTTGGTTGGAGCAACACCTTATTCTAATCCACAAGAATGGATTGCTTCAATCCGAAAAACCAAAGTATATTTTCGCGAAATCTTGAAATGGGTGAGTTGTTTTGCTCTTGCTGTTAATGAAGTAAATGCTTCGTTAGGTAGAGTTGTAACAGCGCCAACAAATGGAAGTGCAGGAGTTATTCCAGCAGTTTTGATGTATTATTTGGTGATCGAAAATCATAAAGCTGGTCAAAAAGAGATTGAACAATTCTTAACAACAGCAGGAGTTATTGGTTCTATTTTTAAGAAAGGAGCAACTATTTCTGCGGCAATGGGAGGTTGTCAAGCTGAGATCGGTGTATCTTCAGCTATGGCTGCAGCTGCATTATGCGAATTAATGGGAGGAACTCCTGCGCAAGTAACAATGGCTGCCGAAATTGCAATGGAACATCATTTAGGTTTAACATGCGACCCGATTGGTGGTTTGGTACAAATTCCTTGTATCGAGCGTAACACAATGGGAGCGATTAAAGCGATAAATGCAGCAGAATTAGCACTGGATACAGATCCGTTGACTGCGAAAGTTCCGTTAGATAAAGTTGTGAATACGATGTGGGAAACTGCAAAAGATATGAATAATAAATACAAAGAAACTTCTGAAGGAGGTTTGGCAGTTGCTGTAAATATTGCAGATTGTTAGTAACTTATTTATTATCAGTAAAATAATATTATGTGTATTAATTGTAAGGATTATGAATGTGTGTTGTGTATTTCAAAAATAATCCTTACATTTGCACAGCCTTTTAGAGTTAAGGTACGGATGTTAAAGAATATTCATTTAGGGATTTTTTAGGCTGCTCAGCCATTTAATTTTATTCTTTCATATCTGTTGGTTAAATAATTTAAAATAAAACCGTGATATGAAATATAAATGAATTTCATTATCTCGGTATCGTATCTAACATGATTACATTCAAAGAATTAGGACTTCAAGAAGAAATCCTAACTGCAATTGAGAAAATGGGCTTCGTTAACCCATCTCCAATCCAAGAAAAAGCTATTCCTCAAATCCTTTCATCAGATCAAGATGTTATTGCATTGGCGCAAACAGGTACAGGAAAAACTGCAGCATTCGGGCTTCCGGTTTTAAATCAATTAGACAGCAATTCAAAATCAGTACAAGCAATTATTTTGTGTCCTACTCGTGAATTATGTTTACAAATTGCAAAAGAATTAGAATCTTTTTCTGCAGATATGCGTGGAGTACGTGTACAGGCAGTTTACGGTGGTGCTGACATCGTTAAACAAATTAGAGGATTAAAAGATAATCCGCAAATCGTTGTAGGAACGCCAGGTCGTACAATGGACTTAATCAAACGTGGCGCATTAAAAATTAATGACATCACTTGGACAGTTTTAGATGAGGCTGATGAGATGTTGAACATGGGATTCCGTGACGAAATTGATTCTATCTTAGAAACAACTCCAGAAGAAAAACAAACTTTATTATTCTCAGCTACAATGCCTTCAGAGGTTCGTCGTATCGCTTCAGAATATATGCACAATCCAGTTGAGATTGCTGTAAGTAAAGTAAATACTGCATCAAAAAATATCGAGCATCACGTTTACTTAGTACGTTCTTCTGATCGTTACTTAGCTTTAAAACGTTTGGCCGATTATTACCCAAATATTTATGGTATCGTTTTCTGTAGAACTCGTCGCGAAGCGAAAGACGTAGCAGATAAATTGATGCAAGATGGTTACAATGCAGACGCATTACATGGAGATTTATCACAATCACAACGTGATCACGTGATGGAGAAATTCCGTAACCAAAACATTCAAATCCTTGTTGCAACAGACGTTGCTGCTCGTGGTATCGACGTAAATGAGTTGACTCACGTAATCAACTTCAATTTACCAGATGATCCAGAAGTTTATGTACACCGTTCAGGACGTACAGGACGTGCAGGTAACAAAGGAATTTCTATCATTATTTCAGGAGGTCGTGAAGCGCGTAAAATTAGAGATTTAGAAAAATTAATTGCTTCTAAAATCGAACCTAAAAACGTACCAACTGGAGCAGAAATCTGTGAAAAACGTTTAATTTCTTTAATCGATAAAATCGAAAACATCGAAGTTGATGAAGAATTAATCGAGCCTTACATGAAAACTGTAAACGAAAAATTGGCAAACTTAGATCGTGACGATTTATTAAAACGTTTCATGACAGTTGAGTTCAATTCTTTCTTAGAATATTACAAAAACACGAAAGATATTTCTTCTGAAGGAGATCGTGGTGATAGAGGAGATCGTTCTTCTAATCGTCGTGGAGGTCGTGATTTCTCTCGTTTCTTTATCAATATTGGTCAAAAACACAACTTACGTGTTCCAAATTTAATTGGTTTAATCAACGAGCAAACTCGTAACCGTAACATCGAAATCGGAAAAATTGAAATTTTACGTAATTTCTCTTTCTTCGAAGTTGATACACAATTCGAATCATTAGTGTTAGAATCTTTCAAAGATGCACAGCGTGATGGTGTAGATTTAGATGTTCAAATCTCTAAACCAGAACCAAGACGTGGTGATGGTGAGCGTCGTGGAGGAGATCGTCGTCGTAATGACAGAGGAGGAGATTCTCGTGGACGTGGTTTCAATAGTCGTCGTGATAATGACCGCGAAAGAAGTGGAGGTTATCGTGGTGGAGATCGTGATCGCGGAGGAGACAGAGGTGGATTCCGTGGAGGAGATCGTGACCGTGATTCAANNTGATCGTGACCGTGATTCAAGAGATTCTAGAGGTGGAGATCGTGGTGGTTACCGCGGAGGAGATCGTAATAGAACTGGAAACTCAAGAAGAGGTAGAGATTAATATATTCTCAACAAATAATAACAAAAAGGATGATTTCATAAAATCATCCTTTTTTTATTCATAAAACTTCTGTTTGAATAAATAATTTTTCTATATTTATTCAAAACCACAAATAAATGACAGTACAAGAATTGTTTAACTCTATTCGATTATCCATGGAAGAAGAGAATTATGCGCAATTAAAAGAAATTAAAATTTTTAAGCCAGAAAAATTCAATTGGGTAAATGATATTTTCGAACCATATAATGTTGCTCAATTAGGAACTCAAAAGGGGTTGATTTGGAAGTATAATGATCAACGAGAAGATTATACTTTTCAGGATTTAGCAGATAAATACAATCAATTCTTAAACTATTTAAGAAACAAAGGAATTAAACAAGGAGACAAAATGTTTTCTCAAGTTCCATTATTACCGATTACTTGGATTGGTTATTTGGCTTCTATCAAAGGTGGATTAATTATTATTCCAGCCGCAACAACCTTAGAAGCAAGAGATTTAACATTTAGATTCGAGTCTTCTTTTCCAGAAGTTGCTTTAGCAGATCAAGCAAATGCATCGAAAATAGATGAAGCTGAAGCAAAATTTGATAAAAAGATTAAGGTAAAATTAATTACAGAAGGTGAGAGAGAAGGTTGGACAAATATCAATGAGTTATGGAAAGAATCTACACAAGCTGAGGCTGCAGATACAAAACCTGACGATGATTTATTTTACTTTTTTACTTCGGGAACGACAGGAATGCCGAAAGTTGTGGTGCATACGCATTACACTTATCCGCTTGGAGGTTTCACAACTTCTTCTTGGGTTGGAATGAAAAAAGGTGATTTGCATTACAATATTTCTCAACCAGGTTGGGCAAAATTCTTTTGGAGTAGTTTCTTTGCTCCGTGGAATATGGGCGCGACAATTTTGGGTTATCATGCAGATAAATTTGTTCCGAAAGAACAATTACAAACTATTCAAGATTTGGGTGTAACAACTTTTTGTGCGCCCCCAACAGCTTTGCGTGTATTGATTTTAGAAGATTTGAAAAGTTATGATTTCAAACTTCGTCAATGTGTTGCAGCTGGTGAACCGCTTAATCCTGAGATTATCGATGTTTGGAAAGAAGGTACAGGAATTACAATTCGTGATGGTTATGGACAATCAGAATCAACTGCGATGATTGCGAATTTGCCGAATGAGAAGATTAAATACGGATCGATGGGAAAACCTGCGTTTTTGTATGATATTGTGATTGCTGATGATGATGGAAATATTGTGCAAGATTGTGAAGAAGGAAATATTTGTGTCGTGCATAATGAAGAAACCATCAATGGAATTTTCAAAACTTATTTGATTCAGAAAGATAAAATGATGAAAGTTTTCAAACATGGATTATATTATACTGGAGACAAAGCTTATAAGGACGAAGACGGCTATGTTTGGTTTGTTGGGCGTGATGATGATGTGATAAAAGCGTCTGATTTCCGTGTAGGACCATTCGAGGTAGAAAGTGCTTTGTTGGAGCATGATGCAATTATGGAAGCTGCTGTTGTGGCAAGTCCGCACGATTTACGCAGTAATGCTGTAAAAGCTTTTGTGATTTTAGCACCTGGACATGATGCGTCGGAAGAATTAGCAAAAGATATTTTTAGATATACAGAAGAGCATTTAGCACGTTATAAAATTCCGCGTATTGTGCAGTTTGTAGAGAGTTTACCAAAAACAATTTCAGGAAAAATACGTCGTGTGGAATTGCGAAATCAAGAAGCTGTAGATAAAAAGAACAAAACGATTATACCATACGAATATTTTCACGAAAAATATTAGTCGAGCTTAAAATTAACACACACAAAAAAACCACTTCAAACGAAGTGGTCTTTTTATTATCAAATAATTTTATAATTTTTCTTCTATGTATTCCTGAATTTTACTCGTAATGATTGGAACCGCTATCATAATCAATCCAGATATTACAATTTTTGTAATCCCTTTCATTGGATATTTTTTTGAAGCTTTATCTCCAACCCAATTTAATGCGCTTTCAACTTTAGAAGAAGTGAAACTTGTATCAGATTTTAAATTTGTTACAAGACTTACTGCTTTGTTTACAAATGAATTATCGTGCTTATTTTCAGCAACTTTCATTTGCAATTTTAGTTTACGCTTTGCCATTCGCAAATCGTCTAAATTTTTTATCGCAGATATTTGTTCTTTATTCTTCATCGTCGTCTTCATCATCGTGGTTAGACATGGCTTCCATAGCGTTTTCTACGGCAATATTTGTCAAGAAAAGTTTTAATTTCTTTCTAAATAAAATAGAAAGAACCATCATTAAGAAATAAATTCCAGTTACAGTAAGAAAACCTAATCCTATATCATTAAAATAACCTCCTAAAATAAATCCTAATGCTAAACTTCCTAATAATAATATAAACAAAGAAAATACAGCAATAATTAATATATAAATACCGCTCGCCAGCATGTTGCTCAGCGAATCTACGAGATCATATTTTGCTAAAGTTATTCTATTATTAATATAAACTTTTAGTTCATTAAACATAAAATTGATTTATTTAAGACAAAGTTAATTATAAAATTTAAGGAATGTTGTGTTTCGAAGAAATTAAACTCCTACGTTTTCTTGAAACTCGTCTTTTAAATCTTCTTTTGTTTGGTTTGCTTTAGATTTTAAATCTTTTCCAGCTTCTTTTGCTTTAGAAACAAACTCATCTTTTTGCTCAACTAATTTTGATTTTACTTCATCTAATTTAGCTTCTAATTCTTTTTTCGTTTTTTTCGCTTTATCAGAAAAATCATTCGCGTATTTGTCTAACTCTTTTTTGTATTTGTCAGCTTCTTTTTTTAATTTTTTGCGAGTGTCTTTCCCTGATTCTGGTGCATATAATAAACCTACTACTGCTCCGATTGCTGTTCCGATTGCTAAACCTGCTAATAATTTAGTTGCATTATTTAATTTACTCATAATAAAGTTTTTTTTGAGATTAAACGTTTTTTATATTTACACTTTAAAATTACAAAAACAATACCAAAGAATTCAAATCAAATTTAAAAAATTACAATAAATGTTAATATTATCTGAAAAATCACAAAATATGCCAGCTTCTCCAATCAGAAAGTTGGTGCCATACGCAGATGCAGCGAAAAAAAGAGGAACGAAAGTTTATCACTTAAATATTGGACAACCTGATATTGAGTCACCAAAAGCTGTTTTAGAAGGATTGAAAAATTTTCCTTCAAACATTATTTCTTATACGCACTCAGAAGGAACGTTGGAATATCGCCAAGCTTTGGCAGATTATTTTACAAATCGTGGAATTGAATTAACGCCAGAGAATTTTATTGCAACATTAGGAGGTTCGGAAGCTTTATTATTTATTTTCGGAATTATTGCAAATCCAGGTGATGAAATTATTATTCCAGAACCTTTTTATGCAAATTATAATGGATTTACATGTGAAAACGATGTAAATATTGTTCCAGTTCCATCTACAATCGAAAATAATTTTGCTTTACCATCTGTTGAGGAGTTTGCAAAAAAAATTACAGATAAAACACGTGCGATTTTAATTTGTAATCCAGGGAATCCAACAGGTTATGTATATTCGAAAGAAGAATTAAATCAATTAAAAGATTTGGTTTTAGAGCATGATATATATTTAATTGCGGATGAAGTTTATGCAGAATATTTATATACAGAAGAAGAATTTACATCTGTTTTAAGTTTCCCAGAACTGAAAGATAATGCAATTGTAATTGATTCTGAATCGAAACGTTTTTCTTTATGTGGAGCACGTTCTGGAGCTTTGATTACACGTAACGAGAAATTCTTAAAAGCTGCGATGTTATATGCTCAAGCGCGTTTAAGTCCAGTTGAAATTTCTCAGTACATTGCAACATTAGCACACAGAAACGTAGGAACTTATTTTGAAGATTGTCGTACAGAATATTTAAAACGTCGCAACACTTTGGTAAAAGGTTTACAACAAATTCCAGGTGTTGTTTGTCCAAATCCAAAAGGAGCATTTTATTGTATGATTCAATTACCTGTAGATAGTGCAGAAAAATTTGCAATCTGGTTATTAGAATCTTTCTCATCAAATGGAGAAACAGTAATGTTGGCACCAGGAGCAGGATTTTATTCAACTCCAAATTCAGGAATTCAAGAAGTTCGTTTGGCTTATGTTTTGAAAGAAGAAGATTTGGTTCGTTCTGTCGAAATTTTGAAAGAAGCTTTAGAACAATATCCAGGAACAATTAGATCATAAGAAAAATACGAAGATGGAAATCATCGAAAATTATTCATTAAAATTATATAACACATTTGGAATAGAAGCGAAAGCAAAATATTTTGCTGATGTTGCAACTATTCAAGATTTGCGAAAAGTTTTGGTTTTTCGTCGTCAAAAAGATTTACCGATTTTATTTATAGGAGGAGGAAGTAATATGCTTTTTGTAGACGATTTCCCTGGAATTGTGTTAAAACTGAATTTGAAAGGAATCGAAATTATCAATGAAGATGATGATTTTGTGTATGTAAAAGCGCAAGGAAGCGAGAATTGGCACAATTTTGTTGAATGGACGTTGCAAAATGATTTCGGAGGATTAGAAAATCTTTCGTTGATTCCTGGAAATGTTGGTACTGCACCGATGCAAAATATTGGTGCGTATGGCGTAGAAGTAAAAGATTATATCGAAGAAGTTCAGACATTAGTTTTAGAAACGGGAGATGAGCGTACTTTTACAAATGAAGAATGTCATTTTGGTTACCGTGAATCTGTTTTCAAAAATGAATTGAGAGGTCAATATGTCTTGGTGGCAGTTACGTTTAAACTGACAAAGAAAAATCACAAACTTCATGTGGAATATGGTGCAATAAAATCTGAATTGGAAAAGGAGCAAATTTTTGATCCAACGATTCAAGAAATTAGTGCAGCTGTGATCAAAATTCGTCAAAGTAAATTACCAGATCCTTCGCAAATAGGGAATTCGGGAAGTTTCTTTAAAAATCCTGTGATTTCGAATAAAGAATTTGCTGAGATTGAAAAACTTCATCCAGAAATTTCTCATTACAAAACTGATTCAGGTGTGAAATTAGCCGCAGGTTGGTTGATAGAACATGCAGGTTGGAAAGGAAAACGTTTTGGTGATGCAGGAGTTCACGATAAACAAGCTTTGGTTTTGGTGAATTATGGCAATGCAACTGGACGCGAAATATATGATTTATCTGAACGAATTATAGAAGATGTGAAAGCCAAATATGGTGTAACATTGGTTCGAGAAGTCAATATTATACAATAATTTAAATCTCGCTGATAAGCGGGATTTTTTTGTTATATTTAGTTTATGAATAAATTCATAATATTTGTTTTAGGGTTCATTTTATTTGGTTGTAATAAAGAAGAGTGTGTTTTATGATGATTATTTTATGAATAATCAGACAGATGATAAGCCTACTGTTTATGTTGCTTCATCAAATAATTCATGTAATGAATTGTATTTAAAAAGTAATTTCTATTATAAAGGGAAAGATTATTATGTAAATGATAGAATATCGATACAAGATAGCTTTTATTCATATTCTTCTCAAAATAATCAACTTATTTTTGATTTTAGTGATAAAAAGAGAAATGGATTCTTATTATTGAATGATTCAACAAGACTTCAAGTTAAATTTTTTATGGATATTGAATTTAAAAATAGAAAATTTAGATTATTTAAAATAGACAATGTTGAAAATTATTATCAACTGAATTTATCTTCTGTTTTAGTTGTGAATTATAATAATGGAATCGTTGGTAGCTTTATAACAGGAAAAGAAAATAATCAATGGATGGTTACAAGATATCAAGGATTTATTCCAAATAAAAATTATTTCTATTCCATTTTTCAAAAAGGTGAACTATTATAATTTTTTATAATCTCCACAATTTTATCCAAACCATCGTTTAAAGCAGCAGGACCAGGTTGTAAAATCAATTCAGATTTTATTTCGTATAACTGATTTTGTTGAACAGCTTTTACATTTTCGAAACCAATTCGTTGTTTTACTTTTTCGGGTTTGAACATTTTACCACACCACGAACCGATAATAATTTCTGGATTTCGTTCTATTACTTGTTCGTCTAACAAAATGCGATCTTTTGCCAAAGCTTTATTTTTGAGTTCTGGAAAAGCTAATTTTCCACCAGCAATTTCAATCAAATCATTTACCCAAGCACTTCCCGAAATAATTGGCTCGTCCCATTCTTCAAAAAAAACGGTTGGATGATAGGGAAGGAGAGCAGCTTGTTGTTTTACTTCTTCGAGTTTCTTTTCGTAAGATTCGACTAATTTTAAGCCTTTTTCTTGGCAGCCAATCAATGACGTAAATTGTAAAATCATGTTTAAAATTTCATCAACTGTTCGATGATTAAAAATAAAAACATTAATTCCTCTTTTAATTAATTCTGCTGCTATATCAGCTTGCAAATCCGAATATCCTACAACCAAATCTGGCTTCAAATTGAAAATATCTTCAAATTTTGCATCTAAAAAAGTTGAAACTTTAGGTTTTTCTTTTCGTGCTTGTGGCGGACGATATGTAAATCCACTAATTCCTACTAAACGATGTTGTTCGTTAATATTATACAGAATTTCGGTTCCTTCTTCGGTTAAGCAAACAATGCGTTGAGGATATCGATTTGATGACATTTTGGCTTGATGTTAAATTGATGTAAGGTGTAAAAATAAGAAATTCATACCATTTGCATGATATGAATTCCTTTTGAAAATACTATGAGTAAAAATGTTAGTTAACTAAAACTCCAAATTCGGATCCAGCAGCGTAATCTTGTCCATTCTGAGAACTTAAAGCTGTGAAACGGATATATCTTCCACGAATTGGTTTGTCGAACAAAATTGTTTGCAGTTTAGTGTTTTTCTCGAAAGAACCTTCTTTGATAGGGTTACTCCAATTTTTTGCGTCTAAACTAATCTGAATTCTATAATCTTTTATATTTCCATTAGCTCCATCTTGACGAGGTAAATATGTAAATCCTTTAATCATCTTGAATTCTCCTGCATCAAAATCAACCCAATGAGGATATTGCGCAACAGTGAGAGAATACATCGTATGCCAAATAGAGCTTGGATTACCATCTACAAGATTTGCAGCATCTCCTTCTCCAGTTTCTTGACTTGAAGCAAAAACAACTTGTAACGGAATCGTTTCTATTTTAGTAAATTTTGAAGAAACTTTAATGTTCGGATTATTTTTATCCCAAGTAACAATTGTATTCGCATCTCTCAATTTGAAAGGTTCTGTATACTTCGTTTCTTTTCCATTCCCGATTTTGTAATACAAATCTGCATGTTGATTTTGGCTCAAAATTGTAACTTCCCCAATTTTGTTTCGTGTAATAAGAAGTGGAGAATTTCCTGCTCCTTTTACTTTTGCTTGCGTTGAATAATTATTGTTTTGAATAGGACGAATAATAAATCCGAAAGTTGTTGCGTTTGGTTTTACACGATCTTGTTCTAATGGTGGTCCTTGCCCACAACTATTTCCTCCAAGCCCTGTAACACCAGCATCTAAATGCATATACGTTCCATCATTTGGTTTATCCCCTAAATCACCTCCGTAAGCGAAGAATTTTTCGCCTGTCTTTTTATCATAATAATACATTGCTTGGTCAACCCAATCCCAAATTGCGCCTCCCATAAAGAAGTTTGTAGATTCCATTGCTTACCAATAATCTATCAGATTTCCAGCTGCATTTCCCATTCCATGCGCATATTCTGAGATATGGAAAGGATATTTTAACTTATAATTTCCTTGTACAGCATCACGAACCCAATTGATAGAAGGGTATTGATTAGATCCCATATCAACAATTGCATTATTTCGCTCGTATTGAACAGGACGAGAAGTATAAATTTTTTTTATTGCATTGTAGGCTTCAACAAAATTATTTCCAGGACCAGCTTCATTTCCTAAAGAGCAAATAACGATAGAAGGATGATTGATTGTTGCATGAACCATCTCTACATTACGTGCCACGTGCGCATCTCTCCACTCTTTTGGATGAGAGATTGAAGCTTCACCGTAGTAATATTGGTGACTTTCTACATTGGCCTCGTCCTCTAAATAAATCCCATATTTGTCGCATAAATAGTACCAATAAGGATCATCTGGATAATGTGAGTTACGAACATGGTTAATATTTGCACGTTTCATCAACTTAATTTCTTCTTCCATCTGTTGACGTGTCACAAATTTTCCTTTTTCAGGATTTGTTTCGTGGCGGTTAACACCTTTCAGTTTTATTGTTTTACCATTTACATAGAAATAACGTCCAGCCAAACCAAACTCATCATCTACAGCTTTTGTATCTTTAATTTCAACCTTTCTAAATCCTACATTTGTCGAAACTGTTTCGATGGTTTTGTTCTTTGTATCTTTTAATTCTCCAACTAATGTATAACCATAAGGACGCTCTGCTGACCAAAGATTTGCATTCTTTAGTTTTAGTTTGTAAATAGATGAAGAATTAGGATTGATTGTAACTGCATCAGAATTGATAATATATTCAGTTGTTGCAACTTTGTCAGTTTCGTCACTGTATAATTTATTTTGATAAAATGTATAAGCAATTTTATAACTTTTTGCGGCTTTATTTGATAAATTTCTAATATCAGCCGAAATATTTAGTTCACCATCTTTATAGTTATTCGTTACATCAGGAATTACAACCAAATCTCTAACTTGGATTTTCGGTTTTGATGTTAATGAAACTGTACGAAAAATTCCTAGCAATCTAAACATATCTTGTGCTTCTAAGAATGAAGCGTCAGAATTCCTATAGACTTCAACTGCTACAGAGTTTTCACCTTTTTTATTTAGATAAGGTGTAATGTTAAATGAAGCTAAATTTCTAGAATTTTTAGAAAAACCAACATATTTTCAATTAATCTATAAATAGAAAAATGAATCTACTCCATCAAAATTCATGTAAATATCACGTCCATCCCAATCTTTATTTGGCTCTCGCATTACACCTCCTTTCCAATCGTCTATTTTTACAGTATGTTGAAAGATAACTTTTTGATTGACATAAATTGGAACACCATATTTTAAATCTCCATTTTTCTGTATTCCGAAAATATTCCAACTCATTGGAACAGGAACATCGTCCAAGAAGAGGTATCAAAATTGTTTTCGTAAAAATTTTTCGGTCTTTCGTTTGGGTTTTTTGCCCAATTAAATTTCCAAATACCATTCAAATTCATCCAGTATGGGCTATTTTCTGGTAAAAGTTTTACAGCTTGATTTTGATTTTCGAAAGAGAAGAAATAACTCTTTGGTAATTCTTTATTAAAGGATAAATTCATTGGAGATTACCATTCGTTACCGTCTGGAGAATCTTTCGTTCCGTAATTGAAGCCCCCTAAATTATGCGTAAAAGGATTTTCAATTGGCGGATTTGTTTGTGCAAAAGTTGTCTGAACAACAAGTGCAGAAACAATAACTTTACTGTACTTTGTTATAAGATTCATTTTTCAACAATCATTTTTAATCACGTGTTAAACAAATATAGTTTTGATTATTAAACGATTATGCTTATTTGAAGAAGTAAAAATAAGGTGATAAAATTGTAAATAATTGTTTTTTAATCTTATGGTTGATTTATGATTTTTTTTTCTAAAATAGATAGAATTAGAGAAAAATTTTAATTTGATTAAAAGAATTGTTTAAAAATATTATTGTAAAAAAAAGACCACTTGCAAAAGTGGTCTTTAGATTAAGTTTTCAACTTAAATTATATATTTTTTGAATTTGCGCAGCTGTAATCAACTGGACCATCATTTGGAATATCTTTTAAAATATCTAATAAATAATCCCAGAATTTTTGAACTGAAGCAATTTCAACTTTTTCGTCAGGAGAGTGAGCGCCAGAGATGTTTGGACCAAAAGAAATCATATCTAAACCAGGATAATTTGTTCCAATAATTCCACATTCTAAACCAGCGTGACATGCCACAACTTTTGGTTCCTCTCCGAATTTTGAAACATAAATACCTTTCATCAATTCTAAAATTTCTGAATGAGTATTTGCTTTCCAACCAGGGTAAGATCCTGAGAATTTAACCTCAAAACCACCTAATTCGAATCCAGCTTTTAATGTTTGTGCTAATGCTTCTTTACCTGATTCTATAGAAGAACGCGTTAAACATAAAATACGAGCATTACCATCAATAACTTCTACGCGAGCTACATTATTAGACGTTTCTACTAAACCTTCAACATCTGGACTCATTCTGTAAACACCATTGAAAGCTGCCATAATTGTTTGAACAAAAACTTTAGAATCTTGTGCTGACATTGCTGAAGTCGCATTAGTTGGTTCTAATGTAATCACCATTTTAGGCTCTTTCGTTTCGTATTCTTCAATAATTTCTGCGCGTAAAGTTTCGTAAGACGCTTTGAAAGCATCCACTTTATCTGTAGGAATTACAATGTTTGCCCAAGATTCGCGAGGAATGGCGTTGCGTAAACTTCCACCTTCCATATGAGCGATTTGTAAGCCAAATTCAGTTGCAGCATTTAATAAACGAGCAATCAATTTGTTCGAATTTCCTAAACCTTCGTGAATTTGCATTCCAGAGTGTCCACCGTTCAAACCTTTTAATGTTAAGGTAAAAGCAGTTCCGTTAGTAGCTTCTGTAGTGTAAGCTTTTGTCGCCGTTACATCAACACCACCAGCGCAACCAATGTCTAATTCATCATCTTCTTCGGTATCTAAGTTCAACAAGATTTTCCCAGATAAGAATCCAGCTTTCAAACCTAAAGCACCAGTCATTCCAGTTTCTTCGTCAATTGTAAAAAATGCTTCAATAGCTGGATGAGGAATATCTTTCGATTCTAAAATAGACATAATTGTCGCAACTCCAATTCCGTTATCTGCACCTAAAGTTGTTCCATTTGCTGTAACAAATTTATCATCTTCAATGTACATTTCAATTCCTTGTGTTTCAAAATCGAATGTTACATCGTTATTTTTTTGACAAACCATATCCAAGTGCGATTGCATGATCACTTTTTTACGGTCTTCCATTCCTGGATAAGCAGCTTTTTTGATTAAAACATTTCCTACTTCGTCCGTTTCGACAGGTAAACCTAAATCTTCACCAAATTTGATGATGAACTGACGTACTTTTTCTTCTTTCTTAGAAGGTCTTGGAACTGAATTCAATGCTGAGAAGTTTTTCCAGATTGCTTTTGGTTCCAAATTAAGAATATCGTTATTCATTGTTTGTTTTTTATTGTTCCTCAAAGTTACGGAATTGCGACAATATAGTTTTATTAAAGAAGTTTTAAATTTTTTTGATTCTCAACCAACCTTTTTATTTTTTTATGAATCATATTATTATAAATGAAAAAATAAAAACGTGATGTAATACGAAAAATACTATTTTTAAATAACACTAATGATTCATGAAGAAATTAACACTATTTACAATTTTGACTTTACTCAGTGCAGTATTGTTGAATGTTTTTGTTTTCAAGAAAACTTTCAATGATGACTCAGAGAAGATAATCGCTGAAACAAATCAATATAAACATCCAATAAATTCGATTGAAATGACTGAACAAAATAATCAGGATTTAGAATTTTTGAAAATGATGTTAAAAGATAATCGTATTGTTTTTTTGGGTGAAGGTATACATCAAGATGGACAAACTTTTAAAGCCAAATCACGCTTGATAAAGTATTTGCACGAAAATTTGGATTACAATGTTGTCTTGTACGAAGCTGGACAATATGATATGTGGATAACCAACCAAGAAATGGAAAAAGGAACTTTAGGTGTTGGAAAAGATTCGATTGCGGGACTTGGTATGTTTAATTTTTGGTGGGATAATAAAGAAACTCAACCTCTAAATAACTATTATTTACAAACTAAGAAAACAAATAATCCAATCACATTAGGTGGTTTTGATATGCAATATTCTGGTGATTTACTGACAGAAATTTTAAATAATGGGTATTTAAGACGTATAAAATTATTAAGAGAGTTTTTAGCGAATCAAAATATATCTTTATATGATTACCCTTTTTTAAATCAAAATATTGATAATCTTACAATTTTTAGATATAAAAAATTTACTGAAGCTACATATAAAAATATGAAATTACTCAACTCCTTAAAGAGTTACAATCGATTTCATTACGAATATCAAGGCTTCCAAAAACTGAAGAAACTAAAATCTATTCACGTTATCTGAAAGATATTAAAAACCATATTCAGAAAAATTTGATGTATAAATCTGGAACTAAGGAAAGTATGAATTTTAGAGATTCTTTGATGGTAGAGAATTTAATTTATCAATTGGATTCTCTTTATCCAAATCAGAAAGTAATTATTTGGTCGGCGAATGTACATGCTTACAAAAAATATTATCCGAATAATTTTAAACCATTGGGACAATATATCAAAGAAAAATACAAGAACCAATCGTATGCAATTGGTTTTACTTCGTATGGCGTTTATAATCCTCTGAAACAAATAATTAATACACCTAATAAATATGCGGTAGAGAATGCATTTCATCAACTTAATCAGCCTTATTTCTTTTTAGATTTTAGTCAAATTCCGAATCAATCTGCACTAAAATCTGAGTATTATTCAGTTATAGATCAAGGAATGAATGTAAAAGCAAAATGGAGTGACTTTGTAGATGGAATTTTTTACATCGATGTTAATCAAGAACCAACACCACTAAAAGAAGAGAAATAATGAAAAGTATAGAAATAAAAGATTTGAATTTTAGTTTCGGGTCAAAACAAATATTAAATCAAGTTAATCTTAATGTTCCGAAAGGAAGTATTTATGGCTATTTGGGGCGAAATGGAGCAGGAAAATCGACAACAATAAAATTGCTTTTAGGATTATTGAATTCGAATGAAGATACTATTTTCTTGAATGAGTTGAGTATCAAAAAACATCCTATTAAGATTCATGCTTTAACAGGTAATTTGATTGAAGCGCCTTGTTTTTACACAAAATTGACTGTTTATGAAAATTTAAAATACTTAGATGTAATTTATCAAAAAGGTGAGGAGCGAATTAGTGAAGTGTTAGATTTGGTTGGTTTGTTGTACGCGGAACATTATAAAACATCTGATTTATCGATGGGAATGAAACAACGTTTGGGAATTGCAATAGCGATTTTTCATGATCCAGAAATTTTGATTTTAGATGAACCTCTTAATGGATTGGATGCACAAGGAATTTATGAAATGCGCGAATTGTTTTTGAGGTTGAATGCATCAGGTAAAACGATTTTTTTGTCAAGTCATATTTTAAGTGAATTAGAACGAGTTGCTACGCATATTGGAATTATAGAAGGAGGAAAGATGATTTTTGAAGGCAAAAAAGAAGAATTACTTGGGAATGTTGTTCGTAAAGTTGCTATAAAAATAAATGATGCAGAGAAAGCAAAACAACTTTTTGAAAATGTAATAATTGAAGATAACGTCATGCATTTTGAAATTGAAAACGATGATGATTTTCATCAAAAAATACAACAATTAATTCAGCATAACATTAAAATTTATGATGTTCAGTCTGAAACAGCTAATCTTGAACAAATTTTTATTAACCTAATTCAACACTAAAATGACAAATACATTTTATAAAGCATTTGCTTCCGAACTATATAAATTATCAAAAAACAAAGAAATTTTTGGTGTATTATTTTTACCAACTTTAGTCGTTTTAGGTGTTTTTTTCTATTTAATTTATAAAGTACCAATGGAACCTATTGCTTTGAATCCGTGGTACGGTTTTTTAGGACGATATGTTTTTATGTTTTTCTATATGCTATTTCCAGTTTTAATTGCTGTGTTTGTGCATTCATGTTGCGATGTAGAATATAAGAACAACAATTATAAATTGTTATTTACACTGCCCATTTCACATGCTAAAATTTATTTAGCCAAAGCTTTATTTATTTTAATTATAGTCAGTTTTTCTGTTGTTGGGGCTTATGTGTTTTTTCTATTAAGTGGATATTTATTACAATTTATTTCACCAAATTATGGTTTTCAGAATTTTGATTTTAGAGAAATTGCTTTTTACACTTTTTTCAAATTATGGATTGGATGTTTAGCTGTATCTATGATACAATTTGCTTTGAGTTTATTCTTCAGAAGTTTTATTTATCCAGTAGGTTTTTCTCTATTTGTAACTGTTTTTTGTTCTGTGATTAGTAGTAAAAAGTTTGCAGATTTCATTCCTTATTCAAGTTCTCCAAAATCATTTGATAACTTAATGAATCAAATAGCATCTTTAGAAAGATTAGATTATATCAACCTTATATACAATATTTTCTTTTTAGGGTTGAGTTACTTTATCTTTATAAGAAAGAAAAATCTATAAAGCAAAAAATCCCTTGAATTCAAGGGATTTTTTAATGTATACTTTTTATATTTATCTTGTAGAAGGCATAGGAGATTCTTTGTCTACAACTGGTCTATTTTCGACGTTTGCTAAAATCCAAATTGTATTGAAAGCTAATTTTGTACGACGCGTCAATAAATCATATTCAATTTTGTCTGGTGTATCGCCTGGTTTGTGGTAATCATCGTGCACACCATTAAAGAAGAAAACAGACGGAATGTTATGTTTCGCAAAATTATAGTGGTCAGAACGGTAATAAAAACGATTTGGATCATCTGGCGTATTGTAACGCATATCTAAATTAATTCCTAATCCATCATTTGCTGCTAAAACAGCTTTGTGTAAATCAGAAGACAACATTTCAGAACCAATTACATAAACAAAGTCTCTTGTTTGTTCATTATGTTCGTAGTCTACTCGACCAATCATATCAATGTTAACATTTGCAACTGTGTTTGCAAGAGGAAAAATTGGATGTTCTGAATAATATTTAGAACCTAATAATCCTTTTTCTTCACCAGAAACATGTAGCAATAAAACCGAACGTTTTGGACGAATTCCTTTCTTCTCAGCTTCGCGGAAAATACGACCAATTTCCATTACAGCAACAGTTCCAGAACCATCATCATCAGCACCAGCATATAATTTTCCATCTTTTATTCCTTCGTGATCATAATGTGCCGAAATCACCACAATTTCTTCTGGTTTTTCTGATCCTTTGATGAATCCCATCACATTTCTCATTTGACCTTTTACTCGGTTAAAAGTTCCAGCAGGAATAATTTGGAAATAATTATTATTTGGTCCATTAATTCCTAATTCTTTGTAATAATTAGAGATATAGTTTCCCGCTTTTATTTCGCCTTCAGTTCCAGCATTTCTACCTTCCATATCAGGCGCAGCAATGATGTAAAGCTGTTTTTTTAATTCAGCTTCAGAAATTTTGTCTGTATATTTTACAAGACTCTTTTGATATTTCTCCTGAGAAATTGGTTTTGTAGAATCACAACTTACTAAAGTAGCAGTTAAAGCAATTGCAAATAAAAATTGTTTCATGTTAATTTTTTGAATTAAATTTAAAATTAATCTAACCAAGCAGAATAAAAAAGAAAATTTGAATAAAAAACCAATATTTATACGGATTCTATCCGAATTTGGGATTGTCTTTTTTATATTTGCCCGTTTTTAAATAAATTATGTCACAATTATTCAGAAAAAAATCTGTCGAATCCATTTTAGCAGAATCTGCAAAGAACACGACTACAATGAAAAGAACTTTAGGTGTTCGAGATTTAACAGGTTTTGGTATCGCCGCAATTGTTGGAGCTGGTATTTTTAGTACTATTGGTCGAGCAAGTTTTGAAGGTGGACCAGCAGTTATCTTCCTTTTTATTTTTACGGCAATTGCCTGTGGTTTTACAGCTTTTGCTTATGCAGAATTTGCTTCGTTAGTGCCTGTTTCGGGTAGTGCGTATACCTATAGCTATGTTGCATTTGGAGAATTATTTGCTTGGGTAATTGGTTGGGCATTGATTATGGAATATGCGATTGGGAATATTGTGCTCGCGATTTCGTGGAGTGATTATTTTACCACCTTGCTCTCCGGAATGGGATTACATCTGCCAGAATGGATGACAATGGATTATTTTACGGCGAGAGAAGGTTTTGAATTTGTTTCGAATGAGTTAGCGAAAGGTAAAACATTAGAAGGAATTGCGAATTCGCCTTATGCGCAAGAGATTCCAAAATATTTAGCCTTTAAAGATGCTCCATATTTAGGATTTAATTTAGTGGTGGATATTCCTGCATTAATCATTACTTTTTTGATTACAGCTTTGGTTTATCGTGGAATTAATGAATCGAGAAAAGCAAGTAATGCAATGGTTGTGTTAAAATTAGCTGTGGTACTTTTGGTAATTGTGGTTGGTGCTTTTTATGTGAATCCAGATAATTGGAATCCTTTTGCACCGAATGGAGTAGGAGGTGTTTTGGCTGGAGTTTCGTCTGTTTTTTACGCTTATATTGGGTTTGATGCGATTAGCACAACTGCGGAAGAATGTAAAGATCCGAAGCGAGATTTGCCTCGTGGAATTTTTGCGTCTATCATTATTTGTACTGTTTTATATGTGCTGATTGCTTTAGTAATTACGGGAATGGTTCATTATTCTGAATTGAATGTTGGAGATCCTTTGGCGTATGTTTTTGATAAAATTCAAGATTTAAAGTGGTTGGCAGGAATTATTGCTTTTTCGGCTGTAGTAGCGATGGCGAGTGTATTTATTGTTTTTCAAATTGGGCAACCTCGTATTTGGATGACAATGTCTCGTGATGGTTTATTACCAAAGAAATTTTCTACTATTCACCCGAAATTTAAAACACCTTCTTTTGCAACTATTTTTACTGGATTTGTAGTTGGAGTTCCTATTTTATTTACAGATTTGGAATTGGTTGTTGATGCTTGTTCTATTGGAACTTTGTTTGCTTTTGTGTTAGTTTGTGCTGCTGTACTTCGTATGGATGCCGATCCAAATGCGAAAAGAGGAAATTTTAAAACGCCTTTTATCAATGCAAAATACATTATGCCAATTGTAACTGCCGTGATTGTATTTTTATGCGCAACAACATTTAAAGATGATTCGATTGATTTCTTTACGAATAAACCGCAACCTATGCCAATTGAACATTTTGTAAATTCGTTATCGCCAAAAGAATTAAAAGATTCTTATGCAACAATTAATGAATTAACAGGATCTGAAATTGAATTTTTGGATGATTATTTGGCACAATTATCTCCAGAACAATATAAATCTACTTTGAGCAAATTACCAGTTTACGAAGATAAGAAGATGGAAAAAGGATGGGATGTTTTCAAACACAAAATTCCAATGATTCTATTCTTAATGATTTATGTTTTTATGGTAGTTAGAACATTTTTCAAAAGAACTTCTATTATTCCGTTAGCTGGTATGTTGTGTTGTTTTTATATGATGGCGCAATTAGGATTGAAAAACTGGATGATTTTCTTGATTTGGATTGCAATTGGTTTAACAATTTATTTCACTTACGGTTATAAACATAGTAAGTTGAGAAATGTTTAAACTTACAATAAACAATAAAAGATCCGATTATAATCATTTATAACCGGATCTTTTTGTTTCTATCAGTTATATTTGCAGAAATTTAACCCTATGAAAAAAATTCTATTGAGCCTGTTTATTTTAGGTTCTTTTTATGTTTCTGCGCAAGATATTGATATAAAAAAAGGAAAAGTTCTATTTGATAAAAAAGAAGTTGCATTAGTTGAAGGAAAAAAACGTGTTTATACGTTGTCAGATATACAAAATAAACCAATTTTATCTATTGAATATAAAGCTGAACCATATCCATATGGTGGTAATAAAATTTGGTTTAGATTGATTGATTTAACATCAAATCAGTCTAATGATTTTGAAACAGATATGAAAGGTTTCTCTTTATTTAATTTAGAAAAAGATATTGTGAAAACCTTTTCAAATGGACAATATAAGATTATTACTTCAAATGGAATAGATCAATCTATTGTACAACAAATTTTGCAACTTGATAAAAGAGATATACAAGAGGAATATAATAATGAAATTTTAGATTATAATAAATTATTAGATGAATTAACAGAATTAGTGAAATCTAATGGGATTTATTTTGACAATAAAGGAATTATATATCAAAATAACATTAAAATTGGACAAATATTGTATTCTCCTTCTGGATTTTCTGTAGATAATTATACTTTAGTTGAAAATAATAATTATAAAGTAGGTGAATTTGGAGGAAATTCTTTAGAAATTAGTGACTTAAATAAAGTTTATTCATTAAAATTAAAAGAATTAGAAAACCCATTAAAAGATAAAAGTTCAAGAGATATAAAGAATAATAAATTTTTTACCCAAATTGTAGGATTTGCTTTAAAAAATGGTTTTGCTTTAAATACTCAACTTCAAATAAAAAATTCAACAGAGGAAAGGGTTGATTATCAGAATAAAATTGCAGAAGCTAAAGCAAATTCTTCCAATTTATATGATGTCCCAGGTTTTCTTATTGACGAAAAAGGAAATAAGGTTGCTGGTAAACTTTCGATTAATTTTGAAAATGCAACAAGTAAAGTTGAAAAAAGCAATATAGAATCTTTACCTGAAAATTACGGTAAATCAGTTTATGTAAAAGCTGTAAATGAGAAAGGGAAAGAAAAATCTACACGATATAAATCAAACACAGGAGCAAAATTCTGTACAGATTCAGGAGATTGTTATATAGGTTTGAAAACGATTGGTAATGTTTTTAATTCAATTGGAAATGTAATGAGTTTAAGCACTGATTTTTCATATTTCTATAAAATTTTAAATGAAGATAACGGATTTCTTATTTTAGAAGAACCGTCTAATAATAAACTTTANNAAAAGCGATTCAATTTTGAATCGCTTTTTTTATTAAATTTATTTTCTCAAATAAGTTAGATAACTTCTTTATTTCGACGCAAAACTTTACCTTTGTCCTATAAATTTGACGACAAATGTTTAGAACTCATACTTGTGGTGAATTAACACAAGCCAACATTAATGAAAAAGTCACGTTAAGCGGTTGGGTATCAACGTTACGTGACAAAGGTTTTATGATGTGGATCGATTTACGTGATCGCTATGGAATCACACAAATCATCTTAGATGAAGAACGTTCTTCGAAAGAATTATTTGAAACTGCTCGTCATTTAGGACGCGAGTTCGTAATTCAAGTTACAGGAACTGTAATCGAAAGAGCTTCAAAAAATCCAAACATTCCAACAGGGGATATTGAAATCTTAGCAGAAAACATTACAATTTTGAATGAATCTGCATTGCCTCCATTTACAATCGAAGATAATACAGATGGTGGAGAAGATATCCGTATGAAATATCGTTATTTAGATATTCGTCGTAATCCAGTAAAAGAAAAATTAATCTTCCGTTCTAAAGTTGCGCAGGAAGTTCGTAAATATTTAGATGCACAAGAATTTGTAGAGGTTGAAACTCCAGTTTTAATTAAATCTACGCCAGAAGGTGCGCGTGATTTCGTGGTTCCATCTCGTATGAATCCAGGTGAATTTTATGCGTTACCACAATCGCCACAAACATTCAAACAATTATTAATGGTAGGAGGTTTAGACCGCTATTTCCAAATTGTAAAATGTTTCCGTGACGAAGATTTACGTGCAGACCGTCAACCAGAGTTTACACAAATTGACTGTGAAATGTCGTTTGTTGAACAAGAAGATATCATGAATGTTTTCGAAGGTTTAGCAAAACATTTATTACATACTTTCAAAGGATTAGAATTTGAACAATTCCCACGTATGACATTTGCAGAAGCAATGCGTCGTTATGGAAATGATAAACCAGATATTCGTTTTGGAATGGAATTCGGTGAAATCACAGACTTAGCTAAAGGAAAAGATTTCAAAATCTTTGATGAACAAGAATTAATTGTTGGTATTGCTGCGGAAGGTTGTAATGCTTACACACGTAAAGATATTGATAAATTAATCGAATGGGTTCAACGTCCACAAATTGGGGCAACTGGTCTTGTTTGGGCGCGTTATAATGAAGATGGAACATTTAAATCTTCTGTAGATAAATTTTATTCGCAAGAAGATTTAGCAGCTTGGGCAGAGCGTATGAACGCAAAACCAGGAGATTTAATGTTGGTGATGTCTGGTAATACAAACAAAGTTCGTGCGCAATTATCGGCTTTACGTATGGAAATCGCAGAGCGTTTAGGATTACGTAATCCAGAAGTTTTTGCTCCATTATGGGTTGTAGATTTTCCTTTATTAGAATGGGACGAAGAATCTGAAAGATATCACGCGATGCACCATCCATTTACTTCTCCAAAACCAGAGGATATGGAATTAATTGCGACTAATCCAGGTGAAGTTCGTGCAAATGCATATGATTTAGTTTTAAATGGGAATGAAATCGGTGGAGGTTCTATTCGTATTTTCGATAAAGAAGTTCAAGCAAGAATGTTCGAATTATTAGGATTTACGCCAGATCAAGCAGAAGCGCAATTTGGTTTCTTAATGAACGCTTTCAAATATGGTGCGCCACCTCATGGAGGTTTAGCATTCGGTTTTGATCGTTTTGTATCGATTTTAGATGGTTCAGAAACAATTCGTGATTACATCGCATTCCCTAAAAATAATTCGGGTCGCGATGTCATGATTGATGCACCTTCTCCAATTGATCAAACACAAATGGATGAACTGAATATTGCGTCAACATTTGTTGCAAAATAAAAAGAAAAATTTTCTATAAATATTAAAGACTACTTATTTAAGTAGTCTTTTTTTATTGATTAATTTTAAATTACATGACAATTTTTAAATGTAGAAGCAAAACCTTTGCTGTATCTTTGCAATTGTAAATAGAGAATAAATTGGAATTAAAAGAGCATTTAAGGCGTAATATCAAATTAGCATTTCCTGTAATGATTACTCAAATGGGGCAAATTTCTGTCAACATTATTGATAACATTATGGTTGGTGGTTTAGGTGGAAAATATGATAATATAGAAGATGAGGTTTTGGGGAAAACAGCTTTAGCAGCAGCTTCTTTAGGAAATTCATTATTTTTTGCGGTTTTAGTATTTGCTTTCGGATTTAGTTTTGCGTTGTCACCATTGATTGCGGCAGAAGATTCGAAAGGCGATAAAAAAATGGCTGCAAATTATTTTTCGCATAGTTTGGTCTTGAATATTACTCTATCAATCGGTTTATTCTTATTGATTACATTTCTGAAACCGCTAATGTTCTACATGGGACAACCCGCTGATGTAGTGGAAAAATGTATTCCATATCTAACGATTATGACATTTTCGATGATTCCATTGATGATTTTCCAAACTTTTCGTCAATTATCGGAAGGTTTATCATTAACGATTCCTGTTACAATTGCAACTGTTTTGAGTAACGTGATTAATATTACGTTAAACTATGGTTGGATTTACGGGAATTGGGGATTCCCACGTTTAGAAGTCGCTGGTGCAGCCTGGGGAACATTCGTTGCGCGTTTGGTGATGATGATTTTCTTAATTATTGTATTGTTTAATTTTAAGAAAACGAAATCAGTTTTGCAAGAAGTTCAATTTAAGGCAAGTAATTTTCAGAAAACTATTTTCAGAAAAATTGCTGGAATTGGAATTCCAACCGCCTTAACTTCTTTCTTTGAAATGAGTGCGTTCTCTCTGGCAGCCTTTGTTTGCGGTTATACATTTACAAACTCTATTGCAGATCAAGAATTAGCAAAAGTAAATTTAGCAGCTCATCAAATTGCGATAAATTTAGCTTCCACAACTTTTATGATGTGTACAGGAATTGGGGTTGCAGCAACGGTTCGTATTGGAAATCAATTAGGTTTAAAAGATTATAAAACCTTAAGAGAGGCAGGTTGGTCTTGTATTTTAATGGTTTTATCATTTATGATTTTGTGTGGAATTTTGTTTATTATTTTCCGTTATCAGTTACCAACAATTTATTTAGACAATCCAGATGTTATCAATTTAGCTGCATCCTTATTAATCATTGCTTCGCTTTTCCAAATGTCAGATGGCGTACAATTGGTATTACTAGGTGCTTTGAGAGGAATGACTGATGTTAAAATCCCTTCTATTCTAACGTTTATTTCATATTGGTTAATCGCAATTCCGATTGGTGTAGTCTTAGCTATTGTATTTGAAATGCGAGCATTTGGGATGTGGATTGGTTTAGGAACTGGATTAACAGCTTCGGCAGTGTTTTTGATGATTCGTTACAATCGTCAAACGAAGAAAATGATTAGGGAAAATCCTAATGCAGAAATAATTTTAGAAGATAAATTAAAAAACATATAAAATGGAATTACCAAAATTTTTATTGGCTGATAACTCTACAATGCCAGACAAAATCTTTATTTTACATACAGATTATCCTCGATTTTTATTAGATGTAGAAACTGACGATATTGAATGGTTTGAAGATATTTCTGAAGAAGAAGATAACGAAGAATTTAATACTGAAATTGCTAATTTAATTGAAGACGCTTTAGATTTTTATGATCAAGAAATGTCTTTGTTAGATGATGAAGAATAAGTCTTAAATAAATAAAATTTCTGTGTTTTTATTGGTGTAAGATTTACACTAAAATAATTTTATATGCTTGCATTATAATTTTTTTATTAGTATTTTGCAACTAAGAAAATTATTCAAAACCATGGAAATAAAAAGATTATTTGATTTTCCGCAAAATCAATTAGAAAATAATCCTCGAGAAGATGCATTGGTGTCTAAAGTGAACGGAACTTGGGTGAAAACATCTACGCAAGAATACGTTGGCAAAGCAAATGCATTTAGTCGAGGATTATTACAATTAGGAATCAAGCCACAAGATAAAATTGCAATAGTCACTTCAACTAATCGTACCGAATGGAACATCTGTGATATCGGTATTCAGCAAGTTGGCGCGATTTCCGTTCCATTATATCCAACACTTTCGGAAGATGATTTTGATTATATCTTAAATAATGCTGAATGTAAATTTATCATTGTTTCTGATAAAGGTTTATACGATACGGTTGCGGCTGTAAAAGATAAAGTGTCAACATTGGTTGGGATTTATAGTTTTGATGAAATTGCTGGAGTTCCTAATTATAAAGAAATTTTAGATTTGGGTGAAGATAATTCAACACAACATGAAGTAGATAGTATCAAAGAGATGATAAAACCTTCTGATATGGCAACTTTGATTTATACTTCTGGAACAACAGGTCGTCCGAAAGGTGTTGTATTAACGCACGAAAATATCGTTTCTGATGTTTTAATGTCTGTTGATCGTATTCCAGATTTTCCAAATCATGCGATTGCGTTAAGTTTTCTTCCGATTAATCATGTTTTCGAACGTATGTTGATTTATTTGTATCAACATTTGAGTATTGGAATTTGGTATGCAGAAAGCATCGATAAATTAGGAGATAATATGAAAGAGGTCAAACCACATGTAATGACGGTTGTGCCTCGATTAGTTGAAAAGGTTTACGATAAAATTTACAATACAGGTGCTTCTGCAGGAGGTCTTAAAACGAAAATTTTTATGTGGGCTTTAAGCCTTGTTGAAGATTACGATCCTTATAATCCAAAAGGTGGATTATTTGGGTTGAAACATTCTATCGCGAAAAGTTTGGTTTTCAGTAAATGGAAAGAAGGAGTTGGAGGAAATTTAGTATGTATGGTGTCGGGATCTGCACCTTTAGCAGCACGTTTGAATCATATTTTCTGGGGTGCTGGAATTCCAATTTTAGAAGGTTATGGTTTGACAGAAACTTCTCCTGTAATTTCGGTGAATTGTATGAAGAAAGATGGTTTCGGAATCGGAACTGTTGGTGCTCCATTAAAAGGAATCGAGGTTAAAATTGCAGAAGATGGAGAGATTTTAGTCAAAGGTCCTAACGTTACACAAGGTTATTATAAAGATCCTGAAAAAACTGCTGAAGCATTCACACCAGATGGTTATTTCAAAACGGGTGATATTGGAGTTCTTGAAAGAGGTTTACTTAAAATTACTGATCGTAAAAAAGAGATGTTCAAAACTTCTGGAGGAAAATATATTGCACCTCAAATTATTGAAAATAAGTTTAAACAATCTCGTTTTATCGAGCAAGTAATGGTTGTTGGAGAAGGAGAGAAGATGCCTTGTGCGATTATTCAACCTAATTTTCAAGTGTTGAAAGATTATTTACGTATCAAAGGAATTGCTGAACCTGCAACGAAGGCAGATTTAATTAAAGAGCCTGCAATTTTAGATATTATAGGTCGTGAAATTGAAAAAATGAATAAAGGTTTAGGACATTGGGAACAAATCAAAAAGTTTGAATTAACTCCTGATGAATGGACAATTGATGATGGATTATTAACGCCAACATTAAAATTGAAACGTAAAAATGTCTTGGCTAAATATCAAGATTTATACAATAAATTATACGATAAGAAATAATAAAAAATCCCTTCAAAAATTTTTGAAGGGATTTTTTTAATTTTATAATAATTAAGTTTTAATCTCGTCGTCCGCCCATTGCCATCATTACAAAATAAAGTAATTGCGCTAATGAACCAATCGCCGCTACTACATAAGTTCTTGCAGCCCATTTTAATGAATCTTTTGCGCCTTCATATTCGTTTGGCATTACCATATTGTTTCCTTTTAACCAAGCTAACGCACGGTTGGAAGCGTCGTATTCTACAGGTAAAGTAACAAATGCGAAAACTGTTGTTACCGCAAATAGGAAAATACCAATCCACAATAAAGTTGCATTTTTAGATGAAGCCATCACGATTAATCCTAACATCAAAATCCATTGATTTAAGCGAGATGCAACGTTTACCATTGGAACCATTTTCGAGCGTAAATGCAACATATTATAACCAACCGCATGTTGTACTGCGTGACCACACTCGTGCGCTGCAACTGCTGCTGCCGCTGCATTTCGTTCGTGGTAAACAACTTCCGATAAGTTTACCGTTTTATCAGCAGGATTGTAATGGTCCGTCAATTGTCCAGGAGTAGAGATAACACGAACATCGCGAATATTATTATCAGAAAGCATTTTTTCTGCAATCTCTTTTCCTGACATTCCGTTTGCTAAATGTACCTTCGAATAATACTTAAATTTACTTTGCAGTCGGTTACTAACAAACCAACTAATCAGCATAAATAACCCAATAATAATGTAATAACCTGTCATCTATTTTCTATTTTATTTTTTAATCAATTTTAATATTTATTCAAAATTCAAAAAGTATTCCAATAAGTGAATAGAGACAAAAATAGCAGAAAAGTTAGTTTTTTTGGCAGAGTTCTGTATTAAATCATATAAAAATGAACAAAAACTGACATTTTGCTCAAAAATTTTTGAATTGAAATTACAAAACTCATTACCTTTGTAAGCTATGAGTATTCGCATAATAGAAGTACAATCAAAACACGATTTGGAAGCATTTATTAAGTTTCCGATGAATTTGTATAAGGATAATCAATATTACGTTCCACCCTTTATTAATGAGGAGAAGGAAACATTAGATGTTTCTAAAAATCCCGTTTTTAAAGATGCTGAAGCGCGTTATTTTCTTGCTGAAAAAGAAGGTAAGATTGTGGGACGTGTTGCGGCAATTATCAATTGGCAAGAAGTCAATAATCAACAAAAACGTAAAATGCGTTTCGGCTGGTTTGATATGATTGATGATATCGAAGTCACGAAAGTACTTTTGGCAAAAGTCACGGAAATAGGTAAAGAAAATCAATTAGAATATATAGAGGGACCAGTTGGTTTTTCGAATTTGGAAAAGGCAGGTTTGCTAACTTTCGGATATGATAAATTGGCTACAATGGTTGGTTTATATAATTTTCCGTACTATGCGCAACACTTAGAATCATTAGGTTTTGAAACGGCTAATGAGTGGGTGGAATATGAATTGGCTGCACCAACAGAATTGCCAGAAAAGGTTATCAAATTTAATAAAATTATTCGAGAACGTTACAAATTACGAGAATTGAAGTTTACAAAAACTTCTGAAATTATTCCGTATGTCGACGAAATGTTCGATTTGTTAGATAAAACTTACAGCGAATTGGATACTTATGTGCCAATTGCGGATTACCAAATAGAATATTACAAAAAGAAATATATTCCGTTTATCAATCCAGATTTTGTGAACTGTATTGTTGATGAAGACGGAAAAATGGTTTCGTTTGCAATTACGATGCCTTCTTACTCGAAAGCGATGCAAAAAGCGAAAGGTAAAATTTTTCCTTTTGGTTGGTGGCATTTGATGAAAGCAAGTAAAAATAATGATTCTGCTCAATTTTATTTGATTGGAATTGATCCGAAATTTCAAGGAAAGGGAGTTACAGCATTGATTTTTAATGCAATGTTTGATACGTTTAGAAACAACGGGATCAAATTTTTGGAAACAAACCCTGAATTAGCGGACAACGAAAGTATTCAAGTTTTATGGAAAGCATATAATCCTGTAAATCACAAACGTCGCAAAACTTTCAAGAAATCAATTTAATATAAATAATAATGTTGTATATTTTGGATTAAAATTCGTCAATTCGAGTGATTTTTAGAAAGATTATTTTTAAAAATTGTATCGAGAATTAAGATATATTTTATCTTCAAAAACCTTATTCTCGATACAAAATTCTAAACGAATTTCACTCGAATTGACGGTTTTATTTATTTTGATAATCAAAATTTATGACATAGAAATTATAAACGTATAACATAATAAATATGTTTGATATTCATCAATTAGAGAAAGAATATACAACTTTCAGACAAGAAGGTTTTGATTCTAAATGGTTAAATTTTGAAGCTTTAAATCACTATTTTTCATTAAAATCAAGTCAAAAAGAGCAAATTGGAACATCTTTTTTAGGAAATGAGATTTATAAATTAAGTTTCGGGAATGGAGAAAAACGTTTATTGATTTGGTCTCAAATGCACGGAAACGAATCTTCTGGAACGCGTGCAATGTTTGATGTGATTAATTTTTTTGAACAAAAATCTGAATTAGCTCAAACCATTTTATCTCAATTGACAATTGATTTTATTCCGATGTTAAATCCTGATGGTGCAAATGTCAATACACGTAGAAATGCGGTTGGAATTGATATTAATCGTGACTTTTTAGCAAAAGAATCAACAGAAATTCATGTTTTGTTGAATCAAGTGGAGAAAGGAAATTATCAAACGTTATTCAATTTGCATGATCAGCGTACGATTTTCAATGTTGGACAAACAGCAAAACCTGCAACGCTTTCTTTTTTGGCGCCTTCTTACAATGTTGAAGAAGATGTAAACGAAGTTCGCGAAAAAACGATGGGAATTATTCAGGCAATGAATATTGAATTGCAAAAAGTAATTCCTGGTCATGTAGGTCGTTATACATCAGAGTTCTATCCGATGTCTACTGGGGATAATTTTACAAAAATGGATTATCCGTGCGTATTATTTGAAGCGGGACATTTTCCGAATGATTATCAACGTAATACAACAAGAAAATACAATGCATTGGCTATTTTAGCAGGATTGAATGCTTTAGCTACGCAAGATAACTTTCCGTTTGATAAATATTTAGCGATTCCTCAAAATGGACAAAAATATTTGGATGTTGTGATTCATAATGTTCAAATTCTGAATGGTGAAAAATCTTCTGTTGTTGATTTGGGAATTTATTTTGAAGATGAATACAACGAAGAAAATAATTCGGTAGAGCAAATCGCAAAAATTATTGAAATTGGTGATTTGCGAAAATTTATTGGTCATCTCGAAATTGATGCTGAAAAACAAGTTTATAAAGGAGCATCCAAAAATTATCCTTTATTGAATCAATTGGCGACTTTCGAAATTGGCTCAATTAAAGTTGAAAATGGGCAAATCATTTCATAATTATTTATACATTTAACCTATAAACTAAAAATACAATGAAAAAAATATTAGCAATTGCACTTGTTGCAATGTTGGGATTTTCTACGCAATCGTTTGCTCAAAATAAAGTGTTGAATCGTACGATTACAACTGAAAATGGGAAGAAAATGTTGACGGGAGAATTCAATAGAAAAGCTTTGGAAGAAGAAGATTTTAAAGAATGGTATCACCACGAATATGACACTTACGAAGTTGAGAAAAGTAAATTGAAAGGTTTAAAAGATTTACGTAACTACCGTTTGGAAGTTTTTGTAGGAACTTGGTGTCCAGATTCTCGTCGTGAATTACCACGTTTGTACAAAATTTTAGATGATATTAAATTTCCTCAAAATCGTTTGAAAGTGATTGGTGTAAATCGTCAAAAGAAAAGTTTCAACGGAGAAGAAATCAATAAAAATGTGACTCACGTTCCGACAATTATCGTATATAATAATAAAAAAGAAGAAGTTGGTAGAATTGTAGAATCTCCAGTTTCGGGCTATCTAGAAGAAGATTTGGCACAGATTGTGAATGGTACGCCATTGACTCCAAATTATGCAAATGAATAATTTAAAGAAAATAATTCTTGTTGTTGTAGCCTTTATTTTTGGTGTGATGATAACGTATTTCATCATGGATAAATTCAAATCTGAAAGCTATACCGAACAATCTCATGTGATTGCGTATCAAATCGAACGAATGAATAAAATGATTGTTGCAGAACAAACCTATTCAGATTTATACAATCACACGTCAAAAAAATCATTGCCAGGTTTAACTGATATTTTTTCTGCGGATAAAAAGGTGACACTTTTGGTGAAAGCCAAAGCACAAGCAACGTATGATTTAAAAAAAATGGATATTGAATTGGATTCGGTGAATAAAAAAATCATCATCAAATCTATTCCTCCAGTTGAAATCCAAGTATATCCAGATGTTAGTTTTTATGACATGGATCAAAGTGTTTTCAATAAATTTAGTAAAGATGATTTGAACGGAATTAAAAAACGTGCCGTGGAGCATGTGGAAAAAACTGTGGATCAAACCAAACTAAAACAAGAAGCACATCAACAATTAATTCAAAATCTTGGCGATTTGTATTTCCTTGCAAAAACCTATGGTTGGAAGATAGAAGATAAAACGAGTTATGCCAACGAATTGAATAAATTATACGATTAATAAATAATTAAAAACCTGTTCCGATAGAATAGGTTTTTTTTCGCTGAATAAAGAAATGAAGTGTTTCTTTCTTTAGAATTAAAATTGAAAATAGTATTTTCGCTTAATATTAAAAATAAAAATGAATTGGCGTAGATTTTTACTTCCATTTTCTGGTTTATATTGGATAGGAACTTCGGTTCGAAATCTGTTTTACAATATAGGAATGATGCGTTCCTCATCATTCAATATTCCAATTATTAATGTTGGAAACCTTTCTGTTGGCGGAACGGGAAAGTCACCTCATATCATGTATTTAATTGATTTGTTGAAAGACGAAAAATTAATTGCAACATTGAGTAGAGGATATGGACGAAAAACAAAGGGTTTTTTGATTGCAAATTATTCTTCAAAAGTGTATGATATAGGAGACGAACCAATGCAGTTTTTTCAACGTTTCAAGAATAGAATATTGATTGCTGTTTGCGAAGACAGAGCTTTTGGTGCACAAAAATTAATTGACCATTATAATGCAGAAGCAATTTTGTTGGATGATGCATATCAACATCGAGGAATAAAAGCTGGTTTCAATATTTTGTTGACCGATTACAATAATCCATATTACAAAGATTTTTTATTGCCAGCAGGTGATTTGAGAGAGAGTAGAAGTGGAGTTCGTCGTGCAGATATTATTATTGTAACGAAATGTCCAGACAGAATTTCGGAAGAAAAACACAAAGAAATTTCGAAAAAGATTAACTTAAAATCTCATCAGCAATTATTTTTTTCGAAAATTGTTTATGATAACAAATTGATTGGGAAATTGGATAATGTTGAGAAATCGACTTGGAAAAATCTGAATGTTATTTTAGTTACAGGAATTGCTAAAACAGATGGTTTGGTAAAATTTGCGGAAGAAAACTTTGCAAATGTCTTGCATTTAGAATATCCAGATCATCATAATTTTAGTCAATCAGAAATTGAGTATATTTACAAACGATACGAAGATACGGAAGGTAGAAAGCGTTTTGATAAAATTATCATGACAACAGAGAAAGATTATATGCGTTTGATGGAAGAATCCATGATAAAGGACGATTTATACTACATTCCGATTAGTATCGATATTAACGATAAAGAAAAATTTAATCAAACTATTTTAGAGTATGTTGGACAGAATTAATGAGGCTGTAAAGTACATCAATAATTTATTGCCAGATCAACCAGAATTTGTAATTGTGTTAGGGTCTGGATTAGGAAAATTAGAAGATGAAGTAGAAAATAAAGTTGTTATTAGCTACAAAGATATACCAAACTTTCCTCAAGTAACAGTAGAAGGGCACAAAGGTCATTTAGTATACGGAACTATTTTAGGTAAAAAAGTTTTGATGATGGCTGGTCGTTTCCATTATTATGAAGGATATTCGATGGAAGAAGTAACGTTCCCAATGCGTGTATTTAACGGATTAGGAATTAAGAAAGTTGTTTTATCGAATGCTTCTGGAGGTGTTAATCCAAATTTCCAAGTTGGAGATATTTTATTGGTAAAAGATCATATTAATATGATGCCAGAACATCCTTTACGCGGAAAAAATATTGACGAATTAGGACCTCGTTTTGTGGATATGTCTAAAGCATATGACAGAGAAATGTTGAATGAAGCTGCAGAATTTGCAAAAGCAAATGATATCCTGGTTCATCAAGGAGTTTATGTAGGATTACAAGGACCAACTTTCGAAACGCCATCTGAATACGGATTGGTTCGTTTTATTGGAGGAGATTGTGTTGGTATGAGTACAGTTCCTGAAGTTATTGTTGCTCGTCACATGGATATGCGCGTTTTTTGTTTATCTATTATTACAGATTTAGGTGGACCAGAAATTTCATTCGATGTTTCGCACGAAGATGTATTAAATGCAGCGAATACAGCAATGCCAAATGTAATTCGCGTGGTAAAAAGCGTAATCGAGAATTGTTAATTTTTGATATTACTTAGATAAATTAATAAGCCAACTGAAAAGTTGGTTTTTTTTTTATTTTAAAGTATTTATAAAAGCTACTATTTATTGAAAATCAAAATTTTATAAATATTGTTGAAAAAGAGTAGTAATTATTTTGTAACGGTTCTTATTGCTTAGTATTTCAATCTATTTCCGATAACTCTGTAATCTTCCCTAAA